>JBOHKJ010000023.1:0-14806 GCA_050728975.1 Kiloniellales bacterium
CTGTTCGAGACCTTGTTCCAGCTCGGCGTCGTGGTGGTGGCGACGTCAAACTGGCCGCCCGATCAGCTGTACGAGGGCGGGTTGCAGCGCGAGCACTTCCTGCCTTTCATCGCCCTGGTCAAGGAGCGGCTCGACATCATGGAGCTGGACGGCCCGACCGACCATCGCCTGGCGCGACTCAAGACGATGAACGTCTATCACACCCCCTTGAGCCGCAGGACTTCGAACCTGCTCGAGGAGGCTTTCGTCGCGCTCACGGCCGGCGCGCGGCCGATCGCCGAAACCCTGACCGTGAAAGGCCGCGAGATGGCGATTCCGCGGGCGGTCGCTGGCGTCGCCCGTTTCGCGTTCGCCGAGCTTTGCGAGGCGGCGCTGGGCGCGGAAGACTATCTCGCGATTGCGCGCCGCTACCACGCGGTTATCCTCGATGGCGTACCTAAGCTGTCGCCGGAGCGACGCGACGTCGCGCGGCGCTTCATGACCCTGATCGATGCTCTCTACGAGCACCGAGTGAAGCTGGTGGTCGGGGCCGAGGCACTGCCGGAGAAACTCTATCCCCAGGGGCAAGTGGCCTTCGAGTTTCAGCGCACCGTCAGTCGCTTGGCCGAGATGCAGTCGGCCAGCTACCTGGCCGCCCCGCACCTCGGCTGAAATTACGACCGGGCGGCCTCTGGCCACCCTTGTCGGCGGTGCGGAAACCCGTTAGGAAACAGCGCGATCCCGGGAACGGCCGCGTGGGGCGGACCGCCGGGCGAGTGGCGAGTGTCTCAAGGCGGCGCGAGGGAGGGCCGGATGGCTCGTAACAAGATCGCTTTGGTCGGTGCCGGCAACATCGGCGGCACCCTGGCTCTGCTGGCCGGCCTCAAGGAGCTGGGTGATGTCGTGCTGTTCGATATCATCGAGGGCGTGCCTCAGGGCAAGGCGCTCGACATCGCCCAGAGCGGACCGATCGAGGGCTTCGACGCCAAGATGGTCGGGTCCGGTAGCTACGCAGCGTTGAAGGGCGCTGACGTCGTGATTGTGACTGCCGGCGTCGCGCGCAAGCCGGGGATGAGCCGAGACGACTTGCTGGGTATCAACTCCAAGGTTATGGGCGCGGTCGGCGACGGCATTAGCAGGCACTGCCCCAAGGCATTCGTGATCTGCATCACCAATCCGCTCGACGCCATGGTCTGGGTGCTGCAGCAGGCGGCGGGCATTCCTGCCAACAAGATCGTCGGCATGGCCGGCGTGCTCGATTCCGCCCGCTTCCGCCACTTTCTTGCCGAGGAAATGAAGGTCTCCGTCGAGGATGTCAGCGCCTTCGTCATGGGCGGTCACGGCGATACCATGGTGCCGTTGGTGAGGTACGCGACGGTGGCGGGAATTCCGCTGCCCGATCTCGTCAAGATGGGATGGATCGGCAAGCAGCGCGTCGAGGAAATCGTCCAACGCACTCGCGATGGCGGCGCCGAGATCGTCGGGCTCCTCAAGACCGGCTCAGCCTTCTATGCCCCAGCTGCCTCGGCGATCTCGATGGCGGAATCCTACTTGCGCGACAAGAAACGGGTCCTGCCCTGCGCCGCCTATCTGAGCGGCCAGTACGGTATCAAGGACCTCTTCGTCGGCGTGCCGGTGGTGATCGGCGCCGGGGGCGTAGAGCGGATCGTGGAGCTTCAGTTGAACGCCGCAGAGAAGAAGATGCTGAGCAAATCCGCCGCCTCGGTGGCTGGCCTGGTCGAGGCCTGCAAGAAGCTGGGGGCGGAAGCCAGGGCGAAGAACAGGAAGAGCGCCAAGCGTTGAACAGCTGACGGAACGGCCCTCATAAGCGTCCCCTCGGTTGCGCGGTCGCGGCAGGGTGCTACTCTCGCCGCGGCGCCCGGACAGGGCGTAGCGAGCCGGCAACGATGACTGAGCCAGGAACCATCGTCGAGCAATGAACATCCATGAGTATCAAGCCAAGGACCTCTTGGCGAAATACGGTGTCGCCGTGCCGAAAGGTGGCGTCGCCTACACTCCCGAGGCGGCGGAGAACGTCGCCCGCGATCTTCCCGGTCCGGTCTACGTGGTAAAATCGCAGATTCACGCTGGCGGTCGCGGCTCTGGTCGCTTCAAGAACGATCCGCAGGGTAAAGGCGGGGTCAGGATCTGCCAGGGGCTGGACGACGTCCGCGACACTGCGCGCCGCATGCTGGGTCATGTGCTGGTCACCAAGCAGACCGGCGAAGGCGGCAAGGAAGTGAAGCGACTCTACGTCGAGGAGGGCTGCAATATTGCCCGCGAGCTCTATCTTGGCATGCTGATCGATCGCGCGACCAGCCGAATCACCGTCATGGCTTCGACCGAAGGCGGTATGGAGATCGAAGAGGTGGCCGCCAGGACGCCCGAGAAGATCCTCAAGGTGGCGATCGATCCAGCAGTCGGCATGATGGCCTTCCACGCGCGCAAGATCGCCTTCGGTCTGGGACTGAAAGAGAAGGAAGTCTCGGCGGCGGTACGCTTCATGCTCGGCCTCTACAAGGGCTTCAACGCGCTCGACGCTTCGCTTATCGAGATCAATCCGCTGGTGGTCACCAAAGAGGGTCAGGTCATTGCCCTCGACGCCAAGATGAACTTTGACGACAACGCGCTATTCCGCCAAAAGGACGTGGTGGCGTTGCGCGACGAGGATGAGGAAGATCCGATGGAGCTCGAGGCGGCACGCCACGAGCTCAACTACATCAAGCTCGACGGTAACATCGGCTGCATGGTGAACGGGGCGGGGCTGGCGATGGCCACCATGGACATCATCAACCTCTACGGCGGTACGCCGGCCAACTTCCTCGACGTCGGCGGCGGTGCGACCAAGGAGCGCGTGACCGCCGCCTTCAAGATCATTCTTTCCGATCCCAACGTCGAGGGCATCCTAGTCAACATCTTTGGCGGCATCATGCGCTGCGACGTTATCGCCGAGGGCGTGGTCGCCGCCGCCCGCGAGGTCAGCCTACAGGTGCCGCTGGTGGTGCGCCTGGAGGGCACCAACGTCGCGCTCGGCAAAAAGATCCTCGCCGACTCGGGACTGCCGATCATCACCGCCGACAATCTCGCCGAGGCCGCCGAGCGGGTGGTCAAGGCTGTGAAGGAGGCGGCTTGATGGCGGTGTTGGTCGACAAAGATACCAAGGCCATTTGCCAGGGCTTCACCGGCGCGCAGGGGACCTTCCACTCCGAACAGGCGATTGCCTATGGAACGCGCATGGTCGGCGGCGTAACCCCGGGCAAGGGCGGTAGCAAACACCTCGACCTGCCGGTCTTCGACACCGTGGCCGAGGCGGTAGCCGAGACCGGGGCCAACGCCTCGGTTATCTATGTGCCGCCGCCCTTCGCCGCCGACGCGATCCTGGAGTCGATCGACGCCGAGATTTCGCTCATCGTTTGCATCACCGAGGGCATTCCGGTGCTCGACATGTTGCGAGTGAAGCGGGTCCTCAAGGGCAGCAAGAGTCGCCTCATCGGTCCAAACTGCCCCGGTATCATCACGCCGGAGGAATGCAAGATCGGCATCATGCCGGGCCATATCCATCGGCGCGGCAAGATCGGGATCGTCTCCCGCTCCGGCACGCTGACCTACGAAGCGGTCGCTCAGACCACCGCCGCCGGGCTCGGCCAGTCGAGCTGTGTCGGGATCGGCGGCGACCCGATCAATGGCACGAATTTCATCGATTGCCTCGAGCTCTTCCTCAAGGACCCGGAAACCGAGGGCATCATAATGATCGGCGAGATCGGCGGCAGTGCTGAGGAAGAGGCTGCCGCCTACTACAAGGCCTCGGGATCCAGCAAGCCGATGGTGGGCTTCATCGCCGGGGTTACCGCTCCGCCGGGACGGCGGATGGGCCATGCCGGGGCAATCATCGCTGGGGGCAAGGGTGGCGCCAAGGACAAGATGGCGGCCTTCTCGGCGGCCGGAATCCAGGTCGCCGCCTCGCCAGCCAGCCTTGGTAGCACCATGTTAAAGGCCATGGGTGAATAATCCCCGCCTAATCGAGTCGAGGGCCCTGGAGGCAAGCGAACCGCCGGGCCGAACCCCAAGACGCCGCGGAACCGCCGACAACACTATGTCCAATCGACAGCTGGAAGCCACTTCATTCCTTTTTGGCAGCAACAGCGCATTCATCGCTGAGCTCTATCGCCGCTACCTCGCCAATCCGGCCTCGGTCGACCCTTCCTGGCGCGACTTCTTTGCGGAGTTGAACGATGATGCCCGGGCGCTCCTGGCCGAGGTCGAGGGTCCGTCCTGGGCGCCCAAGAACGGCGCTCTCCGGAACGACGGCGCCAACGGCTTCGACGATCGCGGTGCGTCCGCGGTTGCAAAGGCTGTCGCTCACGGTCGTGACATCACTGCCGCCGATATCCGCGCCGCGACCACCGATTCGATTCGCGCCCTGATGCTGATTCGTGCCTACCGCGTTCGAGGCCACCTCGAAGCCGATTTCGATCCACTTGGTCTGGCGCCGCGAAATCCGCATCCCGAGCTCGACCCGGCCTCCTACGGCTTCGGCGAGGACGACTGGGACCGCCCAATCTATCTAAATAAAGTGCTTGGGATCGAGACGGCGACCCTGCGCCAGATCGTGACCCGTTTGCGCGCCACCTACTGCGGCAAGATTGGCGTCGAGTACATGCACATCCAGGAGCCGGATCAGAAGGCCTGGATACAGGAGCGTATCGAGAGCGTAGAGAACCGCACCGAATTCACCAGCGCCGGCAAGCGGGCGATCTTGGGGCGCCTGACGGCCGCCGAGATGTTCGAGAAGTTCCTCGACAAGAAGTATACCGCGACCAAGCGCTTCGGGCTGGACGGGGGCGAATCTATGATCCCGGGGCTCGAGCAGATCCTGAAGCGTGGCGGTCAGCTCGGTCTCGAAGAGGTGGTGATCGGCATGGCCCACCGCGGGCGCCTCAACGTGCTCGCCAACTTCATGGGCAAGCCCTTTACCGCGATCTTTTCGGAGTTCCAGGGAGGTGCTGCCAATCCGGAGGATGTCGGCGGCTCCGGCGACGTGAAGTATCACCTGGGCACCTCCTCGGATCGTGAGTTTGACGGCAATGTCGTGCACCTCTCGCTGACCGCCAATCCCTCGCACCTCGAGGCAGTCAACCCGGTGGTTGTGGGCAAGGTACGCGCCAAACAGCGACAGCGCGGCGACGCCGATCGCACAAAAGTGATGGCGCTGCTGTTGCACGGCGATGCTTCCTTCGCCGGCCAGGGCATCGTGCCCGAGACGCTCGATCTATCGGAGCTGAAAGGTTACAGGATAGGCGGCACGATACATTTCATCGTCAATAATCAGATCGGTTTCACGACCAATCCGATCAATTCGCGCTCGGGACCCTATTGCTCTGACGTCGCGCGCATCATCCAGGCGCCGATTTTTCACGTGAATGGCGACGATCCCGAGGCGGTGGTGCATGTAGCGCGCATCGCCACGGAGTTCCGCCAGACGTTCAAGAAGGATGTGGTGGTCGACATGTTCTGCTACCGGCGCTTCGGCCACAACGAGGCCGACGAGCCGGCTTTCACCCAGCCGCGCATGTACGCGGCGATTGCCGCCCACAAGACTACGCGCGCGCTCTATGCAGAACGGCTGGCCAGCGAAGGCGTCATTGCCGCCGACGAGGGCGCAGCGATCGTCGCCGAGTTCAACAACAAGCTTAACGAGGCCTATGAGGCGTCAAAAGCGTACAAGCCCAACAAGGCCGACTGGCTGGAAGGCGCCTGGAGCGGCTTCGATATGGCCCGCGAACAGGGCGCACGGCGCGGCGAAACCGGTGTCGAGAAAAAGGTCATGCAGGAGATCGGCCAGGCGCTGACGCAGGTGCCCAAGGGTTTCAAGGTCCACCGCAAGCTGCTGCGTCTTATGGACTCCAAGCGCAAGATGCTGGAGAACGGCGAAGGGATCGACTGGGCAACTGCGGAAGCGCTGGCATTCGGCTCGCTGCTGGTCGAGGGGGCGCCGGTGCGTCTCTCCGGGCAGGACTCGAACCGCGGCACCTTTTCCCAACGCCACGCCTCGCTGATCGACCAGGAGACCGAAGAGCGCTACGTGCCGTTGAACCATATTCGCGATGGGCAGGAGATCTTCGAGGTAATAGACAGCCCACTCTCCGAAGTTTCCGTGTTGGCCTTCGAATACGGCTACTCCCTCGCCGATCCGCGCTCGCTGGTGCTGTGGGAAGCGCAATTCGGCGACTTTGTCAACGGCGCTCAGATCATCATCGACCAGTTCATTGCGTCCGGCGAGGCGAAGTGGCTGCGCATGTCCGGACTGGTGATGTTGCTGCCGCATGGCTACGAGGGGCAGGGGCCGGAGCATTCCTCGGCTCGACTCGAGCGTTTCCTGCAGCTCTGCGCGGAGGACAATCTGCAGGTCGTCAACTGCACCACGCCGGCCAACTATTTCCACGTTCTGCGCCGCCAGCTGCATCGCAACTTCCGCAAGCCGCTCGTCGTGATGACCCCGAAGTCATTGCTGCGCCACAAGCTCTGTATCTCGAAGCTGGAGAGCTTCCTGCCGGGGAGCACATTCCACCGCGTCATGTACTGCGACGATGTGCCGACCAAGCCCGCGGACGCTAGGCGCGTCGTGCTATGCAGCGGCAAGGTCTACTATGATCTCCTCGAGGAGCGGACAAAGCGCAAGATCGAGGACGTGCACTTCCTACGGCTCGAGCAGTTCTATCCCTTCCCGGTCGACGCGCTTGCCCAGGAACTGGAGGCCTATAAGCATTGCGAGATCGTCTGGTGCCAGGAAGAGCCGAGAAATATGGGCGGCTGGACCTTCGTTGAGCCCAATATCGAAAACGTTCTGAATGACATAGGCGCCAGACATAGGCGGCCGCGCTATGTCGGCCGCAAAGCGGCGGCTTCGCCAGCGACCGGTCTTGCCAAGCGCCATGCCGCCGAGCAGGCACAACTGATCGACGAGGCCTTGACCCTGGATGGCCCGAAGGCGTGAACTGATCTGAAGCCGCGCGGTGCCGACTTGGCGGGCACTGACGCGATCGAGCGAGGCGAGAGATGGCAGCGGACATCGTGGTCCCCCAATTGGGCGAATCGCTCGCCGAGGCGACGATCGCCAAATGGCTGAAGAAGTCCGGCGAGGCGGTCGCGGTCGACGAGCCGCTGGTCGAACTCGAGACTGACAAGGTCAGCGTCGAGGTGAACGCCCCGGAAGCCGGCGTATTGTCCGAGATCCTGGTCAGCGAAGGCGAGAACGTCGAGGTCGGCGCTGTCATCGGTCGCATCGGGGCCGGTGCCGGCAAGACTAGCGCGCCCGCCGCGAAACCGGCTGCCAAGCCGGCCGAGAGAGCGCCTGAGGTGCTGGCGCCGGCGGGCGGTGCCGCCCCGGCCCGGCCGGCTCCCGCTCGGCCCGAGAAGGCCAAGGCGGCCGACGGCGGCAGTGCACCGCTTGCACCGTCGGTCCGCAAGCTGGTCGAGGAGAAGAATCTCGACCCTGGCGCCATTCCCGCAAGCGGCAAGGACGGCCGCCTCACCAAGGGCGATGTGCTGACTTATGCGGAAGGCGATGCCCGGCCGTCTGTCGACAAGCCGGCCGCGGCGCCTGCAGCGGCACCGGCGCGCCCGGCCGACGAGCGCGGCGAAGAGCGTGTGCGTATGACGCGGCTGCGTCGGCGCATCGCTGAGCGTCTGAAGATGGCGCAGAACACCGCTGCCATGCTGACGACGTTCAATGAGGCCGATATGAGCGCCGTCATGGCGCTACGCGCGCAATACCGGGAAGGCTTTGAGAAGAAGCACGGCGTACGCCTCGGCTTCATGTCGTTCTTCGTCAAGGCGGTCTGTGTCGCCCTCAAGGAACTACCGGCCGTGAACGCCGAGATCGACGGCGAGGAGATCGTCTACAAGAACTACTACGACATCGGAGTCGCAGTTGGTACCGAGCAGGGATTGGTGGTGCCGGTAGTGCGCGACGCGGATAGACTTTCCTTCGCCGACATCGAAAAGAAGATCAACGAGCTGGGACGCAAGGCGCGTGATGGAAAACTGACCATCGATGAGATGACCGGCGGCACCTTCACCGTCACAAACGGCGGCGTCTACGGCTCGCTCAACTCGACGCCGATCCTCAACCCGCCTCAATCCGGCATTCTCGGCATGCATAAGATCCAGGAGCGCCCGATCGCGATCGACGGCAAGGTGGAAGTTCAGCCGATGATGTATCTGGCCTTGAGCTACGACCACCGTATCGTCGATGGGCGCGAGGCCGTAACCTTCCTGGTTCGCATTAAAGAGTGTCTCGAGGATCCAAGGCGCCTTCTGTTCGACCTCTAACTGGCACTCGTCGGCGATTCGGTCGAGCGGAAGCAGCGCGCAAGTTCATGCGCTGCCGATTGATCTCGATTCCGCTAGACGCTAGAAGGTGCTGCCGTCGAGGACGCGATGGAGACTGAGCGCCGCTAGCACGCCAATCGCGGTTCCGAGGATCAGCTGTGCGATCCTGCTGACGCTTTTCATCGCACGCCGTAGCGTCTGCCGGCGAGATTCGCGCTTGTGCTCTCGTTCTGTTATCACCGAGCGATGATCATCGAGCAGACGGGCCAAGGCGCGGTCGATTCGATCGTCTTTGAGCTTCGACTCGGCGACCTTGGAATTTCGGAACACCGTGCGTGGGACGTAGAGCTGGCGCTCCTCGTCGAAACATTCGGCGACGACACGCACGCCCTCGCAACCCGGTTCGTCGAGCAGTTCCTTGGCTCGACGGGTGGCGTGTTCGCGATCGGTGAAAGTCTTAATGCCGCGCCAGTTGCCGTGGTGGCGAACCTGGAGCTCATAGCTCTCGGCCGTGCTGATCATCGTACCTGCCCGACTGCTGGCCGCGCCCGTCAGGCGTTAACTGCGAACGGGCCTATCGACAATTCTTATCAAGGCAGGCTTAACGGTCGGTTACAGGCCCAATTAAGTACGATTTGATGGGACCGTAAGTCTACGAGCCCTCAAGAAAGTGCGGTTCCGGGCGACTCTTCAGGTCCTCGTAGTGGACCAGGGCCGGCTCGCCCAGACGACAGGGTTGGCCATCGCGAAAGCTCCACTCGCCGCGGTCGCAATCGGCGGCGGCGACATAGCCGTTGAGGTAGAAGCGGCGGTCCCGTCGGCTGTGGTTGGGGCGCGATCCATGGAGCAGGTAGAGGCTCCAGAAGGCGAGATCGCCGGGCTCGAGCTCGAGGTCGATCAGCTGTGTGGGGTCCAGCCCGGCGTTGGAAAGCGCATCCTCTGCCAAGCGCTGGTCCATGATCGGTCCGGCGCCATCGACGGCGAGTTCACCGTACCGATGGCTGCCGGGCAGAATACGCATCGCGCCATTCTCGGCCGCATGAGGGTCGATCGCCAAGCCAGTCTGGACATAACTGGTCTCGGTGTTGCGGTAGGCGCTGCGTGGGCGGCGGAAACGGATGTCCTGGTGAAAGCCGAATTCGCTATGCTCCGCGCCCGGCGTCTTCCAATGAAGCTGATTGACGATCTGCTTAATGTCGCGGCCGAGCAGCGGCGCCAAAATTTCGAGGAACCGCGAGTCGCGTCGCACCTCATCCAAGACCGGTTCGAAATAGGAGGGCCATTGAACCAGTCGTAGGACACGACCCAGATTGGCGTCCTGGCCGAGACGAAATAGCACGTTCTGATGGCGGAAGGATCTCGGATAGCCGAGTCCGCGTTCCAACACGCGGTCAAAAGCGGCCGCGATCTTCTTTACTTCGCTCCGGGAGAAAAAGCCGCGCACCACGGCATAGCCCTGCTCGCGGTAGTGTTCGAGAGCGTCTTGCGTCACGGCTCCCGCCGCTCCCCTGACCAACCCGACGGGCGCTAGAGTAGCGGGGAAGGGCCGGCCTGTCCCGCCTGGCAGCGGCCTATTCTTGTCCCGGCCACCCTTGTTTGGGGTCGCCTTATGCGGCAAGGTCCCGCTCCGTCGGCTGGCACCGGAGGGTCTGAGAGGGGAGAGACGGAGCATGAGCGGCCAAGACTTCGACGTCGTCGTGATCGGTAGCGGCCCTGGCGGCTACGTCTGCGCCATCCGTGCCGCCCAGCTCGGATTCAAGACTGCCTGCGTCGAGCAGATGAAGACCCTCGGCGGCACCTGCCTCAATGTCGGCTGTATACCCTCCAAAGCCCTGCTGCAGGCGTCTCACGCCTTCGCCGAGGCGAGCGGCCATCTCGGCGTCTTCGGCGTCAAGGTGGCCAAGGTCGACCTCGACCTTCCGGCCATGCTGGGTCACAAGGACAAGGTGGTAGCCGCCAACACTCAAGGCGTCGACTTCCTCTTCAAGAAGAACAAGGTGACGCGCTTCGAGGGCACCGGACAGATCGTGGCGCCGGGGCGGGTCCGGGTCGGCGAACTGGAGATTGCCGCCAAGCATATTGTGATCGCCACCGGCTCCGGCCATCTCGATCTCCCGGGTGTCGCTCTGGACGAAAAGCGGATCGTCTCCTCGACCGGCGCGCTGGCGCTCGATGCAGTGCCGAAGCGGATGATCGTGGTCGGCGCCGGCTACATCGGGCTCGAAATGGGCTCAGTCTGGGCGCGACTCGGCGCCAAGGTCACGGTGGTTGAATTCTTCGACCGCATCCTGCCCGGCATGGACAGCGAGATTGCGAAGAACTTCCAGAGAATCCTGCAGAAGCAGGGTTTAGAGTTCCGACTCGGAACCAAGGTCACCGGCGCCAAGAGCGGCCAGGACGAAGTCACGTTGACGCTGCAGCCGGCGGCTGGCGGCAAAGACGAAGGCCTCGAGGCCGACGTAGTGCTGGTGGCGATCGGCCGCAAGGCCAACACCGAGGGTCTCGGCGCCAAGGACGCAGGCGTCGCGCTCGACGAGCGTGGTCGGATCGAGATCGACGCGCACTTCCGGACTTCGGTCCCAGGCATCTATGCGATCGGCGACGTCGTGGCCGGACCGATGCTGGCACACAAGGCCGAGGAGGAAGGCGTGGCTCTGGCCGAGCTGCTGGCCGGACAGGCGGGCCACGTCAACTACGAGACCGTTCCGGGGATCGTATACACTTGGCCCGAGGTCGCGAGCGTCGGCAAGACCGAGGAGCAGCTGAAGGAAGCCGATGTCGCGTACAAGGTCGGCAAGTTTCCCTTCACAGCCAATGGGCGCGCGCGCGCCGCCGCTGCGACCGACGGCTTTGTCAAGATCCTGGTCGATGCCACATCCGATCGCATCCTCGGCGCCCATATCATCGGTCCCGAGGCGGGCACATTGATCCACGAGGTGGTGGTGGCAATGGAGTTCGGCGGCTCGGCGGAGGACCTCGCGCGCTCCTTCCACGGCCATCCGACCTTGAACGAAGCGGTAAAGGAAGCCGCGCTCGCGGTCGCCGGCCGAGCGATCCACATCTGAGCGGCAAAGGCTTGACGAAGAGCGAAAAGAACGGTGCGGAAACCGGCAAGGACGTCGGCAGGAACGACGGTTCGGAGCTGGCTGAAGCGCTGCGTTACTGGGCCGTGGTGGCGCTCGGTTGGAGCTTTGTTCTTTTCGGGATCGTCGGCCTCATCTTCCCGGTTCTGCACGGCATTCTGTTCCTGCTGATAGGCTTTTCGATCCTCGCCCGCAAGCAGGCTTGGGCGAAGCGCCTATTGGACAGGCTGCGCCGGCGCTTCCCGGAATACTCGCAGCGTTTCGAGGACGCTGAGCAACGTGCCACGAAGCGACTCGAGCGGCTGGCGCGCCGCGCCTGGGCGCGCACGAAGCGCGCGGCGCGCAATTTCGAGAAGCACCTCTGAAACTGCAAGAGCGCCCTGTCGGCCCTGATGCTTACACTCTAGCGCTCGCATTCGCCCGCTTGGCACATTGGATCCTCGTTCGCTGCGCACTCTAGCCGCGGGCGCGGGGATGAGCGCGATCGTAGACCCGCAGCAGCGCGGCGCTGTCGACTTCCGTATAGCGCTGTGTGGTCGAGAGCGAGGCGTGGCCGAGCAGCTCCTGGATCGCCCGCAGATCGCCGCCGCTCGCCAGCAGGTGGCTGGCGAAGGAATGGCGCAGCGCGTGCGGCGTTGCAGTCCCTGGCAGGCCGAGCAAACCGCGCAGCTCGACCAATCGCTCCTGTATTCGACGTGGCGAGAGGGCAGCGCCGCGTGCACCGACGAACAGCGGTCCCTTGGGTGTCAGCTTGTGCGGGCAGGTGGCAAGGTAATTCTCGACGGCATGTGTCACGGCGGGCAGTAGCGGCACGCGCCGCTCCTTGTTGCCCTTGCCGCGCACCAGCAGGCTCTGGTTGCCGGTGCGCGGCGCGTCACCGGCGTTGAGCGCCAGCGCCTCGCCGATTCGCAATCCGCAACCATAGAGTAGAAGCAGAACCGCGAGATCGCGCTTGGCGATCCAGGGCTCGCGAGCCAACTCGCCGACCGCTTCCAGCGCGGCTTCGCTGTCGGGCTCGGAGATCGGGCGAGGTACCGTGCGCGGCAGGCGCGGCGCCGCCATGCCGATCACCGCCGCCTCTTCGATCAGGCGCTGGCGCAGCAGCCAACGGTACAGGCTGCGCACCGCGGCGAGCGCGCGCGCATTGGAGCTACGGGCGAGACCACGCCCGGCGCCGGCCGCGAGCCAAGCGCGTAGATCGCCACGTGTCAGCCGACCGAGTGCGGCTAGCGTCGGGCGTTCGCCGAGGTGGTCGTTGAGGAATGCGATGAAGGAATCGAGGTCGGAGAGATAGGCCGCGATCGTGTTGGCGGAGGCTCTTCGTTCAAGAGCCAGCCAGTCGCGCCAGTCGACAATGGCGGCCGCTAGCTCTTCGGCGGCGAAACCCCGCTTCAGCCCGACCTTCAATCCGGTAGGTTGAGCCATGCCCGGATGGTGAGCTCCAGCACCCGGCCGAGAAAACGCAGCAGCTCGGTTCCCTGGCCGGGATGGAACTGGCCGCTCCGCCGGGAACCGAAGGCGATCAAGGCCGGCGGACTTTCCTCGCTGATGTCGAGGCGCAGCAGGGCTTCGGAACGCACCAGGCCGGCGCCGGAGCCGAAGAGCTCGCGGTCGCCGGTCACCTCCTCGTGCAGCACGATCTCTTGTCCGGCCGGCATCAGCCGATCGACGCCGCCGGCCGGCAGCCGAACCACGCCCTTGATCGAGCCGTTGTAGCGTTCGGCGCTGCTCGTCTCGACGACGATCGCCACCACATCGACATCGAGCAGCACTGCCAGATCGATTGTTGCGGTCTCGATCAGCGCAGCGAAGCTCTCGGCGCGCAACAGCGACAGCACTGCGTCATGTATGCGACCCTGTGATGCCAGATTGGTGCGGCCGGCGAGCAGCAGCTCGTCGCGCGACGAGCGCAGCCGCGTCACCTCATCGCGCAGCCGCTCCACCATGTGATGCTGCAGGTCAACGACGCTGTCGCCGCGCCAGCGCGCCGGTGTGGCCAGCGACTCCAGTACATCCGGATAATCGGCGAGGAAATCCGGATTCTGACGCAGGAAGTCGGCAACCTCCGCGGCCCCTACGTCTTTCGACGCAGGACCCGCTAGAGCGCTGTCGGCGCCCTCAGGCGCGGCGTCGCTTGGCCGCCGCGTCATGTTGCTTGCCGTCGCTCTCGGTCAGGATACTCTGGCCGGTCTTGGCCCAGTCGGCGAGAAAGGCGTCGAGACCCTTGTCGGTCAGCGGATGCTTGTACATGGCCTTCAGCACCGCCGGCGGGATGGTGGCGACGTGGGCGCCGAGGCGTGCGGCTTCGATCACATGGCCCACGTGTCGCACCGAAGCAACCAGAACTTCTGTCGAAAAATTCGGATAGGCGCTATAGATTTCAACGATCTCGGCGATCAGTAGCATGCCGTCGGCGCCGGTGTCGTCGAGTCGGCCGACGAAGGGCGAGATGTAGCGTGCCCCGGCCTTGGCTGCCAGGATCGCTTGCGCCGCCGAGAAGCAAAGCGTCACATTGACTTTGATACCCGAATCGGTCAGCGCCCGACAGGTCTTGAGTCCGTCGGGCGTGAGCGGGACCTTGACCACGATATTATCGGCAACCTTGGCCAGAGCTCGGCCTTCGGCCAGCATGGTCGCGTGGTCGGTTGCCGCCACCTCGGCGCTCACCGGGCCCGGCACCACCTCGCAGATTTCGCGCAGAACCTCCATGAAATCGCGGCCGGACTTGGCCACCAGCGAGGGATTAGTGGTGACCCCATCCACGAGACCGGTGGCCGCGAGCTCGCGAATCTCGGCCGTATCGGCGGTGTCGATGAAAAACTGCATAGCCTCTTCGAACCTTTCTGACCGCGCGCCGTGGCTGGCGTCGAGCGGTTCGTCTAAAGTGTAGCCCATGGCCACACGCCACGCCAGCACCACCCGGCCACGAAACGCCGCCGCAGAGATCGTGCAGGGCGTTAAGAATCGTCCGCGAGTTCAGGTCCTGTTGCCGCTCCCGCTCGAGGGCGCTTACGATTACTTGGTGCCCGAGTCGCTCGAGCTCGCCGCAGGCGACGTAGTCTTGGTGCCGCTTGGTGGACGCGAAGTCGCGGGCGTGGTCTGGGAAGAGACTGCGCGGGCCGGCGAATCCGTGCCGGCCAAGCGGTTGAAAAGCGTCATCGAGCGCTTTCCCGTGCCGCCGCTGCCGGCGGTCGAGCGGCGTTTTCTCGAGTGGCTTGCCAGCTATTCGCTGGTGCCGCTTGGCACCGCGCTGCGTCTTGCGCTGCGCGTGGGCGACGCCCTGTTGGAGCCGTTACCGCAGCGCGCGGTTCGGCGCAGCGAGTGCGCGCTTTCCGCAACTCTTCGCATGACGCCGGCGCGCCGTCGCGTGCTGGACGAGGCGGCCGAAGGCCCGGCGCGGCCGCGGTCGGAGC
>JBOHKJ010000024.1:0-12149 GCA_050728975.1 Kiloniellales bacterium
CCCCCGAGGAGGTGCGCCGGGCGCTGGCCGACGAGATCGCGCAGATCCTCGAGCCGGTCGCCCGCCCATTGACGCTCGACCCGGCGCACAAGCCACACGTCGTCCTGGTCGTCGGCGTCAACGGCAGCGGCAAGACCACCACCATCGGCAAGCTCGCCAAGCTCTACGCGGGGCAGGGCCTGAAGCTGCGGCTCGCCGCCGGCGACACCTTCCGCGCCGCCGCCATCGAGCAGCTCAGGATCTGGGCCGAGCGCGCCGGGGTCGCCATCACCGCCAAGGCGCAGGGCGCGGACCCCGCCGGGCTGGCCTTCGAGGCGCTGGAAGCCGCGCGCGCCGAGGGCGCCGACCTGCTGCTGATCGACACTGCCGGGCGACTCCACAACAAGGCCAATCTGATGGCCGAGCTGGAGAAGATCATCCGGGTGCTGCGCAAGCTCGAGCCCAGCGCGCCCCACGAGGTGCTGCTGGTGCTCGACGCCACCACCGGACAGAACGCGCTCTCCCAGGTCGCGACCTTCAAGGAGCTGGTGCAGGTCTCGGGCCTCGTGGTCACCAAGCTCGACGGCTCGGCGCGCGGCGGCGTGCTGGTGGCGCTGGCCGAGAAGTTCGCGATTCCGGTGCGCGCGATCGGCGTCGGCGAGGGTGCCGAGCACCTGCGCCCCTTCAAGGCCGAGGACTTCGCCCGCTCGCTGCTCGGGCTGTAGCTTGCCCGGCATGCCGCAGGCGCCGCCCTGCCATACGGGCGGCGAGGCTGGACGCCGCCCGGGCGAGGCGTTGTAATCCGGCCGTCACAAATCCTGGGGCTTCCGAGTCGAAGCCCGGCGGCCGCCCGGCGGCCGTCGTCAACGCGAAGAGCACAAAGTCGTGATGCCTCTCGAACCCGGCGTGCTGGCCCTAGTGCTGCTGGCGGCGGTGCTGCACGCCAGCTGGAACGCGCTGGTCAAGACCGGCGGCGACCGCCTGGTGGTCATCACACTGGTCAATTTCGCTCCCGGCATCCCGGCGCTCCTCGCCCTTTTGTGGCTGCCGCCGATGTCGGCCGAGGCGGTTCCCTTCCTGGTGGTCTCGGTCCTGGTGCACTTCGGCTACTACGCCTTCCTGCTCGGCGCCTATCAGCACGGCGATCTCTCGCGGGTCTATCCCGTGGCGCGCGGCTCGGCGCCGCTGCTGGTGGCGCTCGGCGCCTGGCTGCTGGCCGGTGAGGCGCTCAGCGTTGCCGGCTGGCTCGGCATCCTGGTGGTGTCCGCCGGGATCATGTCGCTCGCCTGGTTCCGCAACCACGGCGCGGTGGCCGGCGAGGCCAAGGCGATCGGCTTCGCTCTCCTGACCGGCTTATCCATCGCCGGCTACTCGGTGGCCGACGGCCTCGGAGTGCGCGCCTCGGGCGCGTCCTTCACCTACATCGCCTGGCTGTTTGCGATCGACGCCTTTCCGCTCCTGCTCTTCACCTGCTGGCGGCGGCGCGGGCGGATCGCCGCCGCCTTCCGCCCGCACCTGCTGCGCGGGGCGGCGGGCGGCGTGGTCGCGACCACGGCCTACGGGATCGTCATCTGGGCCATGGGCCAGGGGCCCATCGCCCATGTGGTGGCGCTGCGCGAGACCAGCGTCATCATCGCCGCCGGCATCGGCACGCTGCTTTTGGGCGAGAGCTTCGGCCGCCAGCGCATCCTCGCGGCAGCATTGGTAGCGGCGGGCGCGATCGCCCTCAACCTCTCGCGCTAGAGCGGATCGCGACTAGAGTCCCTGCCAGCCGTCTCCGGTCTCGCCCGGCGGATTGAAGCGCGGGGCGAAGACCTTCGTGCCGCGCAGCGCATCGTAGTCGCGCAGCGCCCAAGCGACCGAGGGAAAGGCGAGCCGGTCCCAGGGGATCTGCTCCCAGGCGAAGAGCTCCACGGTTTCCGTCTCCTCGCCCGCCGCGACCTCGGGAGAGTGGAGATTTGCCCGATAAATCAACTGAATCTGGCTGATCCGCGGGATCGAGTAGACGGCCAGCAGCTGGTCGATCTCGAGCTCGGCCCTGGCCTCCTCCCAGGCTTCGCGCCGGGCCCCGGATTCGGCGGCCTCGTGCTGCTCGAGGAACCCGGCCGGCAGCGTCCAGTAGCCCTTGCGCGGGTCGATGGCACGTCGGCAGAGCAGCAGCCGCTCCTCCCAGGTCGCTACGACGCCGACCACCACTTTGGGATTCTCGTAGTTCACGAAGCCGCAGGTCCGGCACACCAAGCGTATCCGTTCGTCGCCCTCGGGGACCTCTCGCACGAAGTCGGCGCCGATAACGGATCTGCGCTCGCTTTCGCCGCTCATTGCCTGACGCCCATGATCGGCCGAGCTTGGCCTCGGCCGGGTGAGGAGACAAGCCTGGCTCCCGACTGTCGACCGCGGCCCGAATCGGGCCTCGCCCCCGAGTCGCGCCCAGCAGGAAGGCGACAGGGCCACTTCGGCCTTAACTCTGGTTAATCGGGAGAAGAGGCCAAAAGCCGCGCAAGAAGCGGCTTTGCGGCGATCAAGATAATTAGAGACGTAATTAAATTGTTAACCATCGACCTTCAGTATTCTACTGTTTCGCTCCGCTGTTCGACCTGGTCCGGTCTGGAGGGGATTTGGTGACAGCTGGCAAGGCCCAAGGCGCAGGAGCCTCCGGGGCAGGGGGAGATGAGATGGGAAGCGAGGCCCGCGATCTACGCGGCCTGCTCGACCTGGCGCTCGACAGCAGCGTCCAGGCCCGCCATGCCCTTACCTTGAGCGTCAGCGATCTCTTCGACGACGAGACTCGGGTGCTGAGCGAGCGCGAGCGCGCGCTCATGTCGGACATCCTCGGTAAGCTGATCCGCGACTGCGAACACGAGGTTCGCCAGCAATTGAGCGCCCGCCTCGCCAAGCGCGGCGATGCTCCGCACGACGTGGTGCTGGCGCTGGCAAACGATACCATCGAAGTGGCGCGCCCGATCCTGCTGCAGAGCGAGGTGCTGCGCGACGAGGAGCTGATCGAGATCGTCCGCCACCGCACCACCGAGCATCAGCTGGCGATCGCCATGCGGCGCACGGTGAGCGAGCCGGTCTCCGAGGCGCTGGTCGAGACCAACTCGATCGACGTCATCAAGACCCTGCTCCACAACTCCAATGCCAAGATATCGGAAGCGACGCTGGCCTACCTGACCGAGGAATCCCAGCGCGTCGACAGCTATCAGGAGCCGCTGCTCAATCGCGCCGAGCTTCCGCCGGCGCTCGCCGAGCGGATGTATGCCTGGGTTTCGGCGGCGCTGCGCCAGCACATCATCAAGAACTTCGACGTTCATCCGACGGCCCTCGACGACGATCTGGAAGCGATCGTCAAGAGCGCCGCACCGGCAGGCACGAGCGGCACCAAAGAGCCCGAAGCGGCGGCGGTGCTCGCCAGGCACCTGGGCGCGCAGGGCTCGATCACGCCGCAGCTGCTGATTCAAGTCCTGCGCCAGGGCGAGATCCATCTCTTCGAGGCGCTGTTCCAGGAGATCTCCGGACTGAAGCCGCCGCGGCTTCAACGCGTGATCTACGAGTCGGGCGGCAACGGTCTTGCCATTGCCTGCCGCGCGCTGGAGATACCCAAGCCGACCTTTGCCACGATCTTCCTGCTCAGCCGGCGCGGCCGACCAGGCAACCAGACCGTCGATCCGCGCGAGCTCTCGCGTGCGCTCGCGGCCTTTGACCGCATCAACCCGAAAAACGCCATGCATGTGGTGCGTAATTGGCGGCGGGATCCGAAGTACCAGGAAGCGATCGAAAAGATCGCAAGCACCAGCAAGGCGAGTTAGCTGCGATGAGGGGGACGGCAGGTGCGCGCAAAGACACAGGATAGCGGATTCGAAGAGCTGGGCGTCTTCGTCGCCCGTGGTTCGGGATCGGCAGTCGCCGAGCAGTCCGGCATTGCCGACTACCTGAGCGAGCTGCAGGGCCGCATGCTGGACGACGGCCCGGCCACCTGTATCTGCGACGCCGAAGGGCGGCTGCTCTATTCCAACAGCGCCTATCGCCGTATCGCCGAGGCCTTGGCCGAGATCGGCGCCGGCCCGCGGCCGCTGCTCGATAAGGCCGCGCTCGGGCAGGCCCCGGACCGACAGGCGACCCTCGAAGCGCTCTGTTCGGCCCTGTCGCGCGACTACACGCTCACCCTCGGCGGTCGCAGCGAAGCCTATAGCGCGCACCATCGCCCGCTGCTGCGCAGCGGGTTCGACGACTACGCCATTGCCAGCACCTATACGCCGCGCAGCCGCGAGCAAGCCTTGAGATCGCAGCTGGCGATCGCCGACGAGCGCCTCGAGGACATCACGCGCCTGGTATCCGACTGGATCTGGGAAACCAATCGCAACCTCGTCCTGACCTTCGTTTCACCGCGCGTCAATCAGGTGCTCGGCTTCCATCAGATCGAGCTGACCGGAAGGCGCCTCTACGATCTGCCGGTCGAGCCGGCGCCGCGGCTCCAGGCGCTGGCGAGCGCGGAGGGGCGTCAGCCGTTCCGCGACCTGGAGATCGAGATCCGCGATCGGCGCGGCGAGAACCGGGTCTTCCTGCTGAGCGGCCTGCCGATCTACTGCCCCGACAGCGGCGATCATCTCGGCTTTCGCGGCACCGCGCAGGACGTGACCGAGCTGCGCGCCCGCGAGCGGCAGCTGCTCGCCGCCAAGGAGAACGCCGAGCTCGCCAACCGCGCCAAGAGCGAGTTCCTGGCCAACATGAGCCACGAGCTGCGGACACCCCTGAATGCCATCATGGGCTTTTCGGAGATCATGTCGGACCAGCTTTTGGGCCCGCTCGGCAGCGACCAGTACCAGCATTACTGCGAGGATATCCACGACAGCGCCGAGCATTTGCTGACCCTCATCAACGACATCCTGAGCACGGCAAAGCTGGAAGCCGGCAAGATGGAGCTCCACGACGAGATCGTGGCGCCGATGACGGTTTTCGAGGCGGTGCGGCGGCTGGTGTCGGGGCGCGCGCAGACCGCCGGCGTCGATCTCGTCGTGCACGACCACAAGCCGTTGCCGAAGATTCGCGTCGACGTAACCAAGATCAAACAGATCCTGATCAACCTGCTGTCCAACGCGACCAAGTTCACGCCGAGCGGCGGCCGCGTCGAGCTGCGCGGCGAGCTGACCGAGGGCGGCGACCTGGTGATCATCGTCAGCGACAGCGGGATCGGCATCGCACCCACCGACATCCCGCGCGCGCTCGCTCCCTTCGGGCAGGTCGACAGCCGCCTCAATCGAAAGTTCGAGGGCACCGGGCTCGGCCTGCCGCTCGCCAAGGCGCTGACCGAGCTTCATGGCGGCAGCTTCGAGCTCACCAGCGAGCCCAAGGTCGGCACCACGGTGGTGGTGCGCCTGCCGGCGAGCCGGGTGATTCCGCCGCACGCCAACGAGGCGTGATCTCCAGCAAGACCTGAGCCTCGCGAAGGTCAGCCCTGCCCCTTTGGCGCTTCGCTCCCCGGCAGAGCGCGGCTAGGTTCGGCAGGCCATGAGCCCGCCGCACGGTCCCGAGCCTTCTCCCGAGCCGTCCTTCAATCCGTCCAGCCGCCGCCGGGCGGCGATCTTCGGCGTGAGGCAGGCGACCGGCGTGCCGGCCATCGTGCTGGGCGCCAGCTTCCTCGGCTTCGGCGCCCTGGTGCGCCAGACCGACCTGACCATCTGGCATGGGCTACTCTCGACGCTCACCGGCTGGGCGCTGCCGGGCCAGGTGGCGCTGATCGAGCTCTATGCGGTCGGCGCCTCGCTGGTCGCCATCGCCGCCGCCGTGGCGCTTACCAATGCGCGTTTGCTGCCGATGACCATCACGCTGATGCCGCTGATCCGCGGCCCCAAGGTGCCGCGCTGGCAGTACTACCTCGCCGCCCATCTGATTGCGGTGACCGGCTGGGCGGCGGCGATGCGCGACTGCCCGCGCCTGGCGGTCGAGGAGCGCCTGCCCTATTTCGCCGGCTTCGCCTCGCTGCTGCTGACGGTCTCGCTCGCCGCCACGGCGCTTGGCTATCAGCTCGCCGGCCTGGTGCCGGCTACCGTCAGTCTCGGGCTGGTGTTCATCAACCCGATCTATTTCATGCTGCTGTTCGCCGCCGACGTGCGCGACGCGCCGCGCGTCCTCGCGCTGCTGCTGGGCGCGCTCGCCGGGCCGCTGCTGCATCTCGTCACGCCCGACTGGGGCCTGCTGCTGACCGGGCTGATCGCCGGCAGCCTCGCCTTCTCGCTGCGCGGACTGCTGAAACGTGGGTGAGGCGGCTGCAGCGAGCTTCTGGTGGCCGCTCGTAGTGCTGGCGACCGGCGCCGCGGTCACCTATGCCTGGCGCGCGCTCGGGGTTGCGCTTTCCGGGCATCTCGATCCCGAGAGCCCGTTGTTCGAGTGGGTGGCCTGCGTCGCCTATGCGCTGCTCGCGGGCTTGATCGCGCGCATGATCGTGCTGCCGTTCGGCCCGCTCGCCGAGACCGCGATGGCGGACCGCATCGGCGCCGCCGCCATCGCCTTCGCCGCCTTCTTCCTCACCCGCCGCAACATGCTGCTCGGCGTGACCGTCGGGATCGGCGCCTTGATGCTGATGACCTGGGGGCGTCTCGCGCTCGCCGGCGGCTGAGAAGCTAAGCCTCTTCGCCCATCAGCGCGGCGACGCCGGGCAGGGTCTTGCCTTCGAGCCATTCCAGGAAGGCGCCGCCGGCGGTCGAGACGTAGCTGAAATCCTCGAGCACGCCGGCCGCCGCCAGCGCGGCCACCGTATCGCCCCCACCGGCGACCGACAGCAGCTTGCCGGCACGGGTCAGCGCGGCCACGCCCCTGGCAAGCTCGAAGGTGCCTTCCTCGAAGGGCATGACCTCGAAGGCGCCGAGCGGCCCGTTCCACACCAGCGTGCGGCATTTCGCCAGGCGCTCCTCCAGTGCGGCCACGCTCTCCGGCCCGAAGTCGAGGATCATCATGTCGCCGGGCACCGCATCGATCGGAACGATGCGGCTGGCAACACCGGAGGCGAGCTCGGGCGCGACGCGGGCATCGACCGGAAGCACGATCTCGCAGCCGCGCGCCTTGGCGCGTTCCGCGATCTCGCGCGCGGTCTCGGCCAGGTCCCTCTCGCAGAGCGAGGCTCCCACCTCGGTGCCCAAAGCGTGGAGGAAGGTGTTGGCCATGCCGCCGCCGATCGCCAGCAGATCGACCTTGGCGATCAGGTTGCCGAGCAGCTCCAGCTTGGTCGAGACCTTGGCACCGCCGACGATGGCGGCGAGCGGCCGCTTGGGCGCAGCGAGCGCGGCTTCGAGATGTTCCAGCTCGGTCTGCATCAGGCGGCCGGCGGCGGCCGGCAGCAGCCGCGCCAGCGCGTCGACCGAGGCGTGGGCGCGGTGCGCCGCCGAGAAGGCATCGTCGACGTAGAGATCGCCGAGCTTGGCGAGTGCCGCCGCGAAGCCCGGATCGTTCTCCTCCTCGCCGGCGTCGAAGCGCAGATTCTCCAGCAGCAGAACGTCGCCGTCCTCTAGCCTGGCAACGGCCCGCTCCACCTCCGGCCCCACGCAGTCCTCGGCGAAGGCGACCGGCTTGCCGCCGAGCGCCTGGGACAGCGGCTCGACAAGCGGCTTCAGCGAGGACTTGGGATCGCGCTCGCCCTTCGGCCGCCCGAAGTGCGAAAGCAGGACGACGCGCGCGCCCCGCTTGGCGAGCTGCTGGATGGTCGGCACGGCGCGCTCGATGCGGGTGGCATCGGTGACCCGGCCGTCCTGCATCGGCACATTGAAATCGACGCGCAGCAGCACGCGCCGACCGGCGACCTCCAGATCGTCGAGAGTCTTGAATCGCGCCACGCTAGCTCAGCGTCGGCATCATGAATTCGGCGCCGGCACGAATGCCGGTCGGCCAGCGGGCGGTGATCGCCTTCTGCTTGGTATAGAAGCGCACGCTTTCCATTCCGTACATGTGATGGTCGCCGAACAGCGAGCGCTTCCAGCCGCCGAAGGAATGATAGGCGACCGGCACCGGGATCGGCACGTTGATGCCGACCATGCCGATCTGGATCTGGCTGGCGAAGGTACGCGCGGCATCGCCGTCGCGGGTGAAGATCGCCGTGCCGTTGCCGTAGGGATGATCGTTGATCATCTCGACTGCCTGATCGTAGCTCTTGGCGCGCACGATCGAAAGCACCGGCCCGAAGATCTCCTCCTTGTAGATGGTCATGTCAGGCGTCACGCGATCGAACAGCGAGCCGCCCATGAAGTAGCCCTTCTCGTAGCCCTGCAGCTTCAGGCCGCGGCCGTCGATCGCCAGCTCGGCGCCTTCCTCGACGCCCTTGGCGATGTAGCCGCTCACCTTGTCGAAATGCTGTCTCGTCACCAGCGGGCCCATCTCGACCTCGGGATCGGCGCCGGGCCCGACCTTGAGCGCGCGCACCCGCGGCGTCAGGCGCTCGACCAGAGCGTCCGCTACCTTGTCGCCCACCGCGACGGCAACCGAGATCGCCATGCAGCGCTCGCCGGCCGAGCCGTAGCCAGCGCCCATCAGCGCGTCAGTCGCCTGCTCCATGTCGGCGTCCGGCATGACGACCATGTGATTCTTGGCCCCACCGAGCGCTTGGACACGCTTTCCGTTGGCGCAGCCAGTGCGATAGATGTATTCCGCGATCGCGGTCGAGCCGACGAAGGAGATCGCGGCGACGTCGGGATCGTTCAGCAGCGCGTCGACCGCCGTTTTGTCGCCCTGGATCACGTTGAACACGCCGTCGGGGAGACCCGCCTCCTTGTAGAGCTCGGCTAGCCGCAGCGAGAAGGAGGGATCGCGCTCGGAGGGCTTCAAGACGAAGCTGTTGCCGCAGCCGATCGCCATCGGCGACATCCAAAGCGGGATCATGGCCGGGAAGTTGAAGGGCGTGATTCCCGCCACCACGCCGAGCGGCTGGCGGATCGAGAAGGCGTCGACCGCGGTGCCGACATCCTCGCTGTATTCGCCCTTCAGCAGATGCGGCAGGCCGCAGGCGAACTCCACCACTTCCAACCCGCGGGAAATCGAGCCTTTGGAATCGGCGACGGTCTTGCCGTGCTCCTCGGTTATGAGGCGGCCGAGCTCCTCCAGGTTCTGTTCGAGCAGGGCCTTGAGGCGAAACAGCACGCGAGAACGGCGCAGCGGCGAGGTTGCGGCCCAGGCCGGGAAGGCGGCCTTGGCCGCAGCGACGGCCTTGCGGACCTCCTCCTCGCTTGCCAGGTCGACCTTGCGAATGACCTCGCCGAGCGCGGGATTATAGACCTCGCCCTGGCGACCGCTCGTGCCGGCGACGCGCTTGCCGGCGATGTAATGCTGAATGACCTCGGTCATCGCTCGTTCTCCGAAAGCTCGTGGATTTGGGGGACGGGCACGACCCCGCCGCCGAAGGGGCGGAGCATAGACCAGCGCTCGCAGCCGGAAAAGCCGGGTCCGGGTTGTTTCTCTGCAGCAGGAATAAGCTCTCCATCCTATCTGTTGATTCGCTAGGCGCTGTCCTTCCGGGCAGGGCCAACACGTCAGGGAGGGATCCTCATGAAACGTCTTCTGCTCGCCGCTGCTTTCAGCCTGATCTTCGCGCTGCCGGCACTCGCCATGCACTGCCCGGCCGACATGGCCAAGATCGACCAGGCGCTCGCCACCAACCCGAGCCTGAGCGCGGAACAGCTCGCCGAGGTGCAGCGCCTGCGCGCCGAGGGCGAGGTCCAGCACAAAGCCGGCAACCATCAGGCCTCGATGGACACGCTCGCCAAGGCGATGTCCATTCTCGGCGTTCAGTAGGTCCAAAACGAAGCAGGCCCGTCGGTGACGGGCCTGCTTCTCTTCGCTCGCGCCGTAGCCGCGGTCGTTAGGGCCTGGCGCCTCACTTGATCTGGCGATTCACCAGTCCGGCGATCTGTTTCAGATGCTGCTCGTCGTAGCTCGCCGCGACCGCATAGGCGCGCTCGCCGGCCTGCCAGGCGAAGACGGTGATGTCGCCGCGCCTTTCGACCAACGGCTCCGGCGTCAACCGCGCACCGTCGGCGGCGATGTAGCAGGTGACCCGCTGGCCGTCGGCCTCCTCGTACATCAGCTGGGCGGCGCGGCCGCCGGCTCCCGAAGGCAGCAAGCGGCCGCCGACGAAGACCAGACCTGCTTCGGACAGCTCGGGCGCGTAGAACTCGCCACCCAGGCGATTGCCCAGCCAAGTGTCCAGATGCGCGCGCTCGTCGGCCGCGACCTCGACCGCGTGGCGCCGCTCGTTGACGAAGACCTGATGAGCGATCATCGCTTCGGCGACAAAACGCTCGGCGGCCGGCGCCTCGCCGCCCAGACGATCGTTCAGCATCCAGCCGCCGACGCCACCGACGAACAGCAGCACCAGCGCTGCGGCAATGCGGAGCAACGCCGGCAGCAGCGCGGGAGCGCGGCGGCGGCGCAAGGCCGCAAGCAGCCGTTCGGGCGTCTCGCTCTCGGCGAGCGCTGCCACAGCCTGTTTCAGCGTGCGGTTCTGACGTTGATAGGCAGCAACCGTCGCCGCCAACTCGGCATCCTCGGCAAGCGTCGCTTCCACGGCGGCGCGGCGCTCCGGCGCCAGCCAGCCGTCGACGTAGGCGTGAAGGTCCTGAGTGTCGAGGGGGGGATTGGCTGGACTCACTTGACTCTCCTGAGCGCCGGCTCACCGTCGAGCAGCTCGCGCAAACGCTCGCGGCCGCGGCCCAGTCGCGACATGACGGTGCCGAGCGGCACGCCGAGCACCTGCGCCGCTTCCTGGTAACGCAGCCCTTCCACCGCAACCAAAAGCAGCACCTGACGCTGGTCGGCGCTCAGACGTTCGAGCGCTTCCAGGACTTCCCGTGCCGCCACGTCGGTGACCTGGGTGGCCGCCTGGCCGCGCTCGGGAATCGCGTCGAGCGCAACCGGGATGGGGCGGCGGCCACTCGCACGGCGCTGGTTCGCGTTGACGTTATGCATGATCGTGAACAGCCAGGCCCTCAAATTTCCCGGTCGTCGCCAGAGGTGTAGTCGGCTCAAGGCCCGCTCCAGACAGTCTTGCACCAGATCGTCGGCACGCTCGGAGTCGCGCAACAGGGCGCGCGCGTAGCGCCGCAGCGCCGGGATCTCCGCCTCGATGGCTCGCAGCAGGTCGCTCATGACCGCATCAGCCTGCCCGCAATCCCGGTCGGCGGCAAGCGAGCGACCCCGACCGGGACCGGCCAGCAGGATACGGCGCAGAACGGACGGCCCTACCCGCCTTGTCGCTATCAACACCTCGCCAGCGTGATTTCATCCCTAAGGCGGCGGCGGTCCACGGCGACGCCTTGATCGGCGGTCAGCACGGCAGCACATGGTAGGCCCCAGCCGGCGTCCCGGCGCTGTCATCGCATTGGGAGGAGCCGCCCCGCAGTGATAAAAAGCCAGCCATGACCGCGCATTCGAGCCCATCGGTCGACCGTCCCGGAGAACACGATCTGTTGCTGGCGGTCGACCTCCAGAACGACTTCTGCAGCGGCGGCGCGCTCGCGGTACCCAACGGCGAGGCGGTGGTGCCGCTGATCAATCGCATCGTCCCGCGCTTCGCCAACCTCGCGCTCACCCAGGACTGGCATCCCCCCGGCCATCGCTCCTTCGCCTCGTCCCACCCCGGCCGCCGGCCGTTCGAGACGGCGATGCTGCCCTACGGCGAGCAGACGCTGTGGCCGGATCACTGCGTCATGGGCACCAGCGGCGCCGCGTTTCATGAGGATTTCGACAGCAGTCGTGCCCAGCTGATCGTACGCAAGGGCTTTCGCCCGGAGATCGATTCCTACTCGGCGCTGTTCGAGAACGATCGCAAGACCCCGACCGGCCTGATTGGCTATCTCCGCGAACGCAGCATCCAGCGCATCTTCCTCTGCGGTCTGGCGACCGACTTCTGCGTCCTCTATTCGGCGCTCGATGCGCGGCGCGAAGGCTTCGAGGTGGTGCTGCTGGAGTCCGCCTGCCGCGCCATCGATCTCGCCGGCTCGCTCGCCGCCGCAAGAGCCGCCATGCAGAAGGCCGGCGTGATCTTCGCCAAGGCCGAGGCGCTCGCCGCGTGACTGGCGAGGAGTCGCCAAGGGTCGAGGCTCCGCCGCTGTCTGCCGACGAGCTGGCGCGACTGGAGATCGCGCTGGAAGCGCTGGCGCGAGCGGGCCGCACCGCGACCTACAACGAGC
>JBOHKJ010000025.1:0-3605 GCA_050728975.1 Kiloniellales bacterium
GCAATAGGCGCAGCCGCCCGCCGAGCAGCAGATCGGGTTTGGAAAATGCCACTGCCGTATCGCTCAAAGCGAGCGCTCCTCGCCCGCCGCCGCGAGCAGACGGCAGGCTTCTGCGAAATCCTCGTCGGCCACCACCAAGCGGCGCGGGATGGCGCCGATCGAGCCTTCGATGATCGAGGTGTGGTTGTCCAGCACTTCGGTCGCGATGCCGGAATCGGCGAGGTAGGCGCGCAACCAGGAAAGCTTGACCAGATCGTTGGTACGCAGCAGTTCCTTCATGGCGATTCTGGCCGATTCTCTGGCTTCCCGGCGGGCTTGACCGTTGGCCGGCCTCACCTATGCTGCGCCGGCACAAGGCCGCGCAGTGGGCAGGACCTACTATGCTACGCTCGGTGCCGGCAAGGGAACCGGACGCGACAAAGGGGCACGGGAAAGACGCATGGCGCTGGCAGCCAACCTGGGCAAGGAACAGTCAAGCGGGATCGGCCGCGGGCTGGAGCCGCTTTCCGAGCTGGTCGCCGACGACCTGCTGGCGGTCAATCGTCTGATCCTGGAGCGCATGCACTCGCCGGTGGCGCTCATCCCTCAGCTCGCCGGCCACATCATCGCCGCCGGCGGCAAGCGCCTGCGGCCGATGCTGACACTGGCCACCGCCAGGCTCTGCGGGTACCAGGGCGAACGCCACCTCGCGCTCGCCGCCTGCGTCGAGTTCATCCACACTGCGACCCTGCTGCACGACGACGTGGTGGACAGCAGCGAGCTGCGGCGCGGCCGCGCCACCGCCAATAACCTCTGGGGAAACAAGCCCTCGGTACTGGTCGGCGATTTCCTCTTCAGCCGGGCGTTCCAGCTGATGGTCGCCGACGGCTCGCTCAAGGTATTGAAGATTCTGTCGGACGCCTCGGCCGTCATCGCCGAGGGCGAAGTCCAGCAACTGATGATCTCCAACGACACAACCACTGGCGAAACGGCCTACCTGGAGGTCGTCGGCGCCAAGACGGCGGCACTGTTCGCCGCCGCCTGTCAGATCGGCGCGGTGGTGGCCGAGCGGCCCGAGGTCGAGGAAGCGGCGCTGGAAAGCTACGGCCGCAACTTCGGCATCGCCTTCCAACTGATCGACGACGTGCTGGACTACTCGGCGCGCCAGGCTGAGCTGGGCAAGACGGTCGGCGACGACTTCCGCGACGGCAAGATCACGCTCCCCGTGCTGCTGGCCTTCGCCCGCGGCAACGCCGAGGAGCGCGAATTCTGGCAGCGATGCCTGGAGGCCCAGGAGCAGCAGCCGGGCGATCTCGAGCGCGCAAGCGCACTGATGGAACGGCACGGCGCGCTCGCCGACGCGATCGTCCGCGCCGAAGGATACGGCCAGACCGCACGCCGCGCGCTCGCCCGCTTCCCCGATGCGCCGGTCAAGACAATCCTCGACCAGCTCGTCACCTTCTGCCTTGCCCGCGTCTACTGACCGCTGCTGTCGCGCGCCGCGAGGCCAGAATATTCCTCCCGAAAATCGGTTGCATGACGGCGCTCCACGCCTAGGTGGAAGATAATAGGCTTGCTCGTCTTTGGCATGGCGCAGAGCAACCCTAAGCAAGAGAGAGAACGGAGGAACCGCGATGAAGATTCGAGAAGTCATGAGTAACGATGTTCACCTCGTCGATCCGAAGACGCCGATCAAAGAGGTCGCGATGGCCATGCGCGACAAGGACTTTGGACTCGTGCCGATCGGCGAAAACGACCGCTTGGTAGGCATGGTTAGCGATCGCGACATCGCGCTGCGTGCTGTGGCCGAGGGCAAGGACCCCACCAAGACTGCCGTAGGCGACATCATGTCGCCGGAGATTTTCTACTGCTTCGAGGACCAGATGCTGGAAGAGGCTCGCGACATTATGGCCAAGAAGCAGATTCGCCGGATTCCAGTGGTCGACCGCGACAAGCGCCTGGTCGGCATCGTCTCGCTGGGCGATATGGCCACCGAGAGCCACGCCGAGCGCCATGCCGCCGCCGCGCTGACCGAAATCTCCAAGCCGCGCGCAGCGGCCTGACCGGGCCCTATCTAGCGAGACTCGCTACCGCGCCGGTCGTGTCGGCACGGGGTTCGGCGTGCTGGGAACGAGACGCCTGCGAGCAGCAGTCGGGATCTGCGCGCAATTCGTTGAAACTATGGTCGGGGAGAGAGGATTTGAACCTCCGGCCCCTACGTCCCGAACGTAGTGCTCTACCAGGCTGAGCTACTCCCCGAAGGCGCGGCGTTATAGCCGCTGCGGCCTTGCTTGACAAGCGTTCGGCCGGCAGTGAGCGGCCTTGGCCGGCGGGAGCCGAGCGGCGATTTCCGGCTTGGTCCCGGCCTGGGTTATGATGCCCGCGCGCAGGGCCCAAGGGGGAGCCTTGCCGACCGGGGAGGTCTCTTCGCCCGTGCGACGACGACTAGCCGCCTTCGTTCTGCTGTTTGCGGCGGGCATCGCTGCGAGCGCCTCGCACGCCCCCGCCTGTGCCCAAGACATGACCCTGTTCCGGATCGGCACCGGCGGCGCCGGCGGGACCTACTACCCGATCGGATCGCTGATCGCCCAGGCGCTCAGCAATCCGCCAGGCTCGCGGCCCTGCGATCAAGGCGGCAGCTGCGGTGTCGCGAACCTGATCGGAGTGGCACAGTCGTCGAACGGCTCGGTTGCGAACCTCGAGGGTATCGCCGAAGGGCTGATCGAGTCGGGGTTTGCCCAATCGGACGTCACCTATTGGGCCTACAGCGGAACCGGGATCTTCGAGGACAAGAAGCGCATCGACAACCTGCGGGCTATCGCCAATCTTTATCCGGAATCGATCCACCTGGTGGCGCGCCGCGGCTCCGGCATCCGTTCGGTTGCCGATCTCGCAGGCAAGCGCGTTTCGCTCGACGAGCCGGGTTCCGGAACGCTGGTGGACGCCCGCATCATTCTCGATGCCTATGGGCTCTCCGAGAGCGATATCGAGCCGCAATACGTCAAGCCGCTGCTTGCGGCGGAGCGGATGCTCAGCGGTGCATTGGACGCTTTTTTCATCGTCGCGGGCTATCCCGTGCAGTCGATCGCCCAACTGGTCGAGACCGATGGCTGCGAACTGGTTCCGATCGCCGGCCCCCAGGCGCAAGCCTTGTTGCGCAACCATCGCTTCTTCAGCAGCGACACCATTCCGCCGGGAACCTACGGCAGCCTGCCCGCGGTTGCCACCTTGAGCGTGAACGCACAATGGATCACGCGGGCCGAGCTCGGCGAAGAGCTGGTCTACCAGATCACCAAGACGCTGTGGAACGAAACCACGGCGCGCCTGCTTCACGGCGGGCACGCCAAGGGGCTCAAGATCACCGAGGAAAACGCCCTGGCGGGCGTCGGCGTGCCGCTCCATCCCGGCGCGGCGCGTTATTACCGCGAGGCCGGCCTGCTGCGCTGAGCTTTCGATCGCGCCTTGCCGCTTGCCGTACCCTGGGCTAGCGTTTGCACCGCAGCAAAGAGCCGCCGGAAAGCCGGGCCCATACTTAAGCAAGACCCGGGCGCAACGGGCACCATGAAGCTCTAAGGGAGATCTGGACATGCAGACGGGCATGATCGGAGCCATTGTCGGCCTGGTGA
>JBOHKJ010000026.1:0-3539 GCA_050728975.1 Kiloniellales bacterium
AGCGAAGCTCGCCGAACTCGTGGCTCTCGTGCAGCGATTCCTCGCGCGGATAGGCGAACGGCACGTCGACGATCGCGCGGATGCTCGCCGGTCGCGCCGAGACGACGACGATCCGCGACGAGAGGTAGATCGCCTCCTCGACCGAATGGGTGATCAGCATCACGGTCTTGCCCTCCTGCTGCAGCACGTCGAGCAGGAGGTCCTGCATGCGGCTGCGGGTCTGGGCGTCGAGCGCGCCGAAGGGCTCGTCCATCAGCAGGAACTGCGGCTTGACCGCATAGGCGCGGGCGAGCGCCAGGCGCTGCCGCATGCCGCCGGAGAGGGTTTTGGGGTAGGCATCGGCGAAATCGGCGAGGCCCATCAGGCGCATGTAGCGCTCGCGGATCCGGCCGCGCTCGGGCTCGCGCACGCGATTGGCGCGCAGCTTGAGCCCGAAGTCGATGTTCTGCCCGACCGTCAGCCAGGGGAACACACCATACTCCTGGAAGATCACCCCGCGCTCCGGCCCGGGGCCGGCGATCGGGCGACCGTCGAGCAGGACCTGGCCGCCGGTCGGCGCGACGAAGCCGGCGACCAGGTTGAGCATGGTCGTCTTGCCGCAGCCCGAAGGCCCGATCAGCGCGACGAACTCGCCGTCGGCCACCGTGAAGGAGACGTCGTCGACCACCTGGAGCGGGCCGGCCGCGGTCGGAAACCGCACGGCGACGCGATCGAAGGCGATCCGATCCCGGCCGTTGGAGCCACCCGCGCTCAGCGCCGCCCCGTTCATGCGACGATCCGCTCCTGCCAGCTGAGCAGCCGTCGCGTGACGACGCGCAGGACGATGTCCATCAAGAGGGCGATGAAGCCGATGCAGATGATGCCGACATAGATGATGTCGAGCTGAAAGAAGGCGGCCGCGTTCTGGATGACCGCGCCCAGGCCCTGCTGCGCCGCGATCAGCTCCGAGGCGACCAGGGTGGCCCAGGCGACGCCCAGCGCGACCCTGAGCGCGGTCAGGACGTGCGGCACGGCCATCGGCACGATGACCTTGCGGAAGATCTCGCCGTCGCTCGCGCCGAGCGTGCGCGCGACGCGGACGAAGATCGGGCTGATCTGGGCGATGCCCTCGTACATGACGATCACGCCGGCGAAGAAGGAGGCGTAGAACAGGATCACGATCTTGGCCGGCTCGCCGATGCCGAAATAGACGATGACCAGCGGGATCAGCGCGATCGGCGGCAGTGCCCGAAAGAAGTTGATCAGCGGGTCGATGAACGAGCGGACCTGGCGGTACCAGCCGAGGACGAAGCCCACGGGCACGGCAAGCGCGATGCCGAGAGCGACCCCGATCACGACCCTCTGGGTGGACATGAAGATGTCCACGGCGAGCGTGCCCTGCCAGAGCAGGCTCCAGAACCGCGTGAGGACCTCCCCGGGCGTCGGGACCAGCGCTGCGCTGACCAGACCGCTCGCGCGAACGGCGTACCACAAGGCGAGCAGCGCCAACCAGGGCAAAAGGATCGTGACCAGCCGCCGGCTCGCGGCTCGCACGGTGGGATTCATGCTGATCGGGCGTTCGGCCATGAGCCGAAGCTTGCCCTTGTCGCTCGCGGCGCGCAACCCGGCCACCGATGCCACCCGTTTGCCTTCCTCTCCGGCCTATGGTACTAAAGACCATACGTATGGTCTAGAGGCTTCATGCCCTTGCTGCACAGCCTCAGAAGAGCGTCGATCCCTCTCTATGTCGAGATCGCCGACCTCCTGCGCCGGCAGATCGAGCGCGGCCTTTGGCCGCCCGGCCAGCGCCTGCCGACGCTGGAGGAGCTGGCGCGCCAGTACGGGGTCGCCCGCGTCACCGTTCGGCAGGCCATGGACGTCCTCAGCCGCGAGGGGCGGATTCTCCGGCGCCAGGGGAAGGGCACCTTCGTCGCCGGCGCGCCGGGCGACCGCCGCTGGCTGCATCTGGAGGCCGGCCTCGAGGCGCTTGCCGCGTTCTACGAGGGCACCCGGCCGCGGCTTCTGATGCTTGCGGAGGCGGCCGCCGCGCCGGTGCTCGAGGCGAGCGATGGCATTGCGGCTCCCGAGTACCAGTTCATGCGCCGCGTCCACAGCCTGGACGACGTGCCATACGCGCTCATTGACATCTATCTCGACGCGCGCGTCTTTGGGCTGGCGCCGCGCCGCTTCCGCACCGAGACCGTCATCTCGCTGCTCCTGTCGCTGCCCGGCGTCGAGATCGCCAAGGCGCGGCAGACCCTGACCATCGGCACGGCCGACGTGGAGACGGCAGCGCTGCTGGCAGTCCCGGTCAACTCGCCGACCGCCGATGTGCGCCGCGTGTTCACGGCACCGGACGGCACCGTGATCTATCTCGGCGAGGTCACCTACCGCGGCGACTTCATCCGCTTCGAGATCGACCTGAAAGGCTGAGCCCCGGCCACGTGCTCGGGCGATACGGTGGCGATGCGCCTGCCCGGGCGGTCAATGAGAAAGCAACAAACGGATAGACCGCTTCGTGTCGGCAGCCGATCTCTGGTGTAAGATGCACCTCGAGGTGGGTCATGGTGGGCAACATCCGGCAGTGCTGGCAGGCCGTGGTCGGGCGCGACCCGCGGGCGGACGGGCAGTTCGTCTACGCGGCCGTGACGACCGGCATCTACTGCCGCCCGTCCTGCCCCACGCCCACCCCGCTGCGGCGCAACGTCCGCTTCTTCGCGGACAGCATGGCAGCCGAGCGCGCCGGGTTCCGCGAATGCAAGCGTTGCCGCCCGACGCTGGACCTTGCGCGCGCGCCGCATCTCGGCGCGATCGGCAGGGCCTGCGCCATCCTCCGCACGAGCGAGCGTCCGCCTTCGGTCGCCGCGCTCGCCGCCGCGGTCGGCATGAGCCGCTTCCATTTCCAGAGGGTGTTCCGGGAGACCCTCGGGATCACACCCGGCGACTACGCCAAGGAGGAGCGCCTCGGGCGATTCGTGCAACGGCTCGAGGCCGGGCAGCCGGTTGGCCACGCAATCTACGCGGCAGGTTACGGATCGACCTCGCGCGCCTACGAGCGAGCCCGGGAAACCCTCGGCATGACCCCGGCGGTGCGGCGCGCGGGCGGGGCGGGATGCAGGGTCCGCTTCGCGAGCGCCGGCTGCGTGATGGGTCAGGTGCTGATCGCCGCTACCGGGGAAGGGGTCTGCGCGATCGGGCTCGGCGACGCTCCGACGGAGCTGGAGCAAGAGCTGCGCCGCCAGCTGCCGGCCGCCGAGATCGGGCGGGGCGATACCGATTTCGCCGCCCGGGTCGCGGACGTCGTCCGTCGCGTCGAGCTGCCTCTCGGGCTGCCGCCTGACGTGCGCGGCACCGCTTACCGGGCACGGCTCAGGAAGGCGCTCCGACAAAGCCCGGCCCTTTGGTCGCCGGGCAGCGGGGACGGCGCCTTCCGGTCGGGCTCGGCAAGAGCTGCGATCGCCGCGGTCCGACCAGAAAGCGCCGTGGCCGCCCGGGCCGGCTGACCCGCTTTCTCAGTTCGATTCAGCCAGGGACCACCGACATGACGTCGAGAGCAGGCG
>JBOHKJ010000027.1:0-1548 GCA_050728975.1 Kiloniellales bacterium
GCAGCCCGAGCCGCCGTCCGCGGCCGTGCCACGCAGCTTCCCCTATACGCCGCGCGCCACGGGCCCGAGCGAAGGCTGGGAGGATCTGCTTGCCCAGCTCGAGCAGGACCCGGTCCCCAACGCGGCGATGCCGGCCGCGCGGCCAGCCTCGACGCCTGACGCCGCGCCCCTCCCTGAAGCGCGGGCGCAAGGGCAGGCCACGATCACGGCACAGATTGTGGCGCCGCGGGCGCGCGCCGTGCAGCGGGCGCCGCAAAGCACGGACCTCGAGGCGACTTCGAGCGAAATCCCGGCGGCCGGCCGGCCGAACGGGTCGCCGCCCGCGACCGAAACCCTGGCGGCCTTGCCGTCGTTGCCGGAGCCGGACCTGGACGGCAGCTTGCCGGCCCCGGATTTGCGCGGCGCCTTGCCGCCTTGGCAACGCTACGCGGTCAAGGTGGCCGGCGTACCGGGCCGGCCGATGCTGGCGGTGGTGATCGACGACGTCGGCCTCAACCGCCCTGGCGCCAGGCGGGCCTTCAAGCTGCCGGCCCCGCTGACCATGGCGCTGATGTCCTATGCCGAGCATCTGCCGGCGCTGGCCGCGGAGGCGAAGGCCGCCGGCCACGAGCTGCTGGTCCATCTGCCGATGGAGCCCGACGATCTCGGCAACGACCCGGGCCCACAGGCTCTGTTGCTCGATCTGCCGCCCGACGAGCAGGCGCGGCGCGTCGCCTGGGCGCTCGACCGCTTCGAGGGCTTTGTCGGCATCAACAATCACATGGGCAGCCGCTTCACCGCCGACGGCGAAGCCATGGGGCGGGTGATCGCGGCGCTGCGCGCGCGCGGCCTGTTGTTCCTCGATTCGCGCACCGCCCCGGACAGCAAGGGCGCGACGCTGGCCGAACGGGCCGGCGTGCCCTTCGCCGAGCGCGACATCTTCATCGACAACCAGTACGAGGACCGGGCCTCGATCCGCCATCAGCTCGAGGCCGCCGAGAGGATCGCCCGCTCGCGCGGCTTCGCGGTCGCCATCGGCCATCCTCACGCCACCACGCTCGAGGTGCTGGAGCGCTGGCTGCCCGAGGCGCAGAAGCGCGGCATCCAGCTGGTGCCGATCAGCGCCATCGTGCGCCTGCGCCTCGACCTCGCTCTGCAGCCGGTCGCCAAGGCCGGCTGACCTCCAGCGAGCGGGCAACCGGAACCAGGGATCAGAGTCCGCGCATACGCGCGATCGCAACCAGGCCTAGAAGGAGGGCCGGCACGACCGCGACGTGGAATGCGATGTCCGGAGCCGTGCTCGGACCGACGCCGATTGCGATGGTGAACACCCCAATCAGCGTGCCCAGCAATGCAATTGCCTGGGCGACCAGGCCCGCCTTGTGCGCCGTCAACGAGCCGGCCCAGGTCATGGCCAGGCTGGTCAGCAGAACGACCGCGATCACGCTCTCCGCGATGGTCGCCTCGCGATGCTCGTAGCCGCCAAGCGCCACTCCGGAATGGACCAGCGCGGCTCCGACAAAGGCCGCCGCTTCGAGACACAAGACAAGTCGCATCGCAGTATTAGTC
>JBOHKJ010000028.1:0-3180 GCA_050728975.1 Kiloniellales bacterium
GAGGTGGAGCGGCTGTACATCGAAAGCCTGCGCGCCGCGCGGCGGTTCGTCTACATCGAGAACCAGTTCCTCACCTCGTCCAGCATCGGTGCCGCCATCGCGGCGAGCCTCAAGGCCGCGGAAGGGCCGGAGCTCGTGCTGGTGCTGCCGAGCAAGGGCTACGGCATGCTGGAGGGGACCTCGATGGGAATCGTGCGCGGGCGGGTGCTGAAGCGGCTCCGCAAGGCCGACCGCCACGGCCGCCTCGCGGTCTACTGTCCGACGCTGGGCGAACAGAGCGACAATGGCGAGGGCGCGTGCGACGTAAAGATCCACTCCAAGGTGATGGTGATCGACGATCGCTTCGCGCGCGTCGGCTCCTCCAATCTCGCCAACCGCTCGATGGGGCTGGATACCGAATGCGATCTGGCGATCGAAACGGAGGGCGCAATCGAAGGCGAGGGCGCCGAAGGGGCGGGCGACAGCGAAGACCGGGGCGACGTCGCCGCCGCGATCCTGGGCCTGCGCGACCGCCTGCTGGCGGAGCATCTGGGCTGCCGCCCGGAGGAGGTCGCCGCGGCGGTGGCCGCCAAGGGCTCGCTGATCGGCGCGGTGGAATCGCTGCGCGGGCCGGGACGCAGCCTGATCCCGGTGGAGGACTCGCTCTCCGAGCTGCTCGACCAGATCGCGCCCAGCACCCGGCTGCTCGACCCGAAGTCGCCGCTCCAGGCGGAGCGGCTGGCGCACCGCCTGTTCTACCCGGATATCGCCGAGGCCGCGCCGCCGGCGGCGGGCGAGCTGGGCGGCGAGCCGGGAGGCGGGAGCGCCGAGCTGCCGCGCTCGGCGCTGCGCAAGCTGTGGCTGTTCGGGCTGCTGCTGGCGCTCCTGATCGGATTCGTGCTGGCCTGGACCTTCACGCCGCTGTCGCAGCTCGCCTCGGTCGAATCGCTCGAACGGCTTGCCGCGGCCTGGCAGGACGAGCCGCTGACGCCGCTGCTGGTGGTCGTCGCCTACCTGATCGGCGGGCTGCTGGCCTTTCCCATCGTCGCGCTGATATCGCTCACTGGCGCGCTGTTCGGGCCGGTCTGGGGCTTCGCCTACGGGCTGGCCGGCAGCCTGCTGAGCGCGACCATGCTGTTCTGGCTCGGCGCGCTGCTCGGGCGCGACGCGGTGCAGCGGCTCGGCGGGGCGAGCGTGAACCGGATCAGCCAGCGCCTCGGCAAGCACGGCATCGTGACGGTCGCGGTGCTGAGCGTGCTGCCGCTGGCGCCCTTCAGCCTGGTCAATCTCGCCATCGGGGCCAGCCACATCGGCTTCCGCGACTTCGTGATCGGCACGCTGATCGGCATGGTGCCGGGCATGTACGCGCTGGTCATCTTCGGCGACCGCCTCATCAGCGCCATCGTGGCGCCGAGCCCGGGAACCGTGGCCCTGCTGGTCGCCGCGCTGCTGGTGCTGGCCGCCGTGACCTACGGGTCGCGCCTGTGGCTGGCGCGCCGCAACCGCAAGCGGCCGGGACCCGACGCGGAGCGGTGATCTCTTCCCCTCTTCGGGTGGCGACCTACAACATCCATGGCTGCGTCGGCATGGACCGCCGCTACGCCCCGGACCGCGTCGCCGCGGTGCTGAAGGAGCTCGACGCCGACGCGATCGGGCTGCAGGAAGTCGACACGCGGCGCCCCCATCACGAAGGCCGCCATCAGCTCGACTATCTCAGCGACGCCACCGGCCTGAACGCGGTCGCCGGGCCGACCATCACCGAGCACGGCGGCGAGTTCGGCAACGCGCTGCTGACCCGCTGGCCGATCGCCGCGGTGCGGCGCTGCGATCTCTCCTTGTCGCGGCGCGAGCGGCGCGGCGCGCTGGACGTCGAGGTGACGACGCCGGAGGGCGACCTGCGCGTGCTGGTGACGCACCTGGGGCTGAGCTGGGGCGAGCGGACCTTCCAGATCGAGCGCCTGCTGATGACCATGGAGCCGCTGACCGACCGCCCGACCCTGCTGATGGGCGACTTCAACGACTGGCTGCCCTACGGCGGGCTGCAGCTGCGCGCGCTGGCGCGCTACTTCACCGTGGCCTACGGCGGCCGCAGCTTTCCGGCCTGCCTGCCGCTGCTCGGCCTCGACCGCATCTATGCGCACCCGAGGCCGCGGCTCGGCGCCTCGCGCGCCCACCGGAGCGCGCTCGCGCGGCGCGCCTCGGATCACCTGCCGGTGATCCTGCAGGTGGCGTGGGATGCGACTGGGGATGCGACTGGGGATGCGACTGGGAGCCCGGCGGAAACGAGACGGCCGGGCCCTAATTCCTTGCCCGCGAGCCCGTCCGGGCTATAGTCGCGGGGGGTCGCGCCTGGGCCAACACGCCGGCTTAGCTCAGTTGGTAGAGCAGTGGTTTTGTAAACCTCAGGTCGGGGGTTCGAGTCCCTCAGCCGGCACCATAATTGAATTGGCATAGTTGGCATTCTTTCTCGCCCGCCCTCGGGCCGGAACCGATGCTCCACGGGCGACGTCGATCGGATCGCCTCGGTCGGTTTTCCGTAACCATCGAAAGTCACGATCGTTAAGCACTTTTGCGTCAGTGTCATGGAGCATCGTTTGTAACCTTCAGCGAGAGGTTCATGACCAGCGCAGCCGCAGCGGGCGCCAATTCGGCCCTTCACGGTGTCCAGGGCCGCCGAAGGCTCGTCCAGGCCCTCATGGAGATTTCGGCGAGCCTCGAGATCGGCGCGGCGGGTCTGGGCTGCGTCTTCATCGACCTGTCCGTGGGTGAAGCGCTTCTCAAGCTCGATCAGCCGGTCCTCGGGCTGCACCACGACGCGCTGCAGGAGGGCAGCGTCTTCGAGCTTTCCGTCTTCAACCGGCTCGACGCGCACGCTCCGGGCGTTCTCGCGGTCCGACTCGTGTGGCAGCGCGGCTCGCTGGTCGGGGTGCGTTTCATCGATGGCGCCGAGATCGTGGCGACGGCCCTCAGGGCGCTGCTCCCCGACGAATGCATCCCCTTCCTGCCGGCCGAGGTGCTGCCGGAGGCGTAGCCGAAGGCGACATTTCCGCTTCAACGAACCGCAAACTTCGGTGCGGCGCTGAACCGCTTCGCGCCCCGTTCTCTCACCTTAGCCGGATTCGTTAATAAGCCCATCTGTTTACAGGCCAAATCCGGGCTGATACCTTAGCGCCGCGAAAAAAAGCGAGAGGTCGAAAAAGT
>JBOHKJ010000029.1:0-4799 GCA_050728975.1 Kiloniellales bacterium
CGCCAGAGCGGACTGCCGGAATTCCGACTCGCGACCCTGCCGTTTCACGAGCAGCTGCTGGCGGCGGCCCGGGACGACGCGCGGCTCATCATAGAGCGCGATCCGGACCTCAAGTCGCCGCGCGGGCAGGCGCTGCGCTGCCTGCTCTATCTCTTCGAGCGGGATGCCGCGGTGCGTTTCCTGCGCTCCGGCTGAGCGCGATCACGCGGCTGGTGCGTCTAGGCTCCGCTCGGCCGCTGTGTCCTCTTGACGATAGGGCGGTGTCACGATGCCACCGGAAACCACCATCTTGACCCCTTCCTCGACCGTCATGGCGAGGGGGACCAGCTCCTCGCGCGGGATGAACAGCAGGAAGCCGGAAGTCGGGTTGGGTGTCGTCGCCAGGAACACGGTGACCGGATCTCGTGGGGCTACATCCTGGATCAAGCCGGCAGTGTCACTGGTTATGAATCCGAGCGACCAGGAGCCTTCGCGCGGATACTGAAACATTACCACTTGGCGGAAGGCTTGGGACTGTTCCTTCAACACTGTCTCGACGATCTGCTTGACCGTACCGTAAAGGCTACGGATCACTGGCATGCGGGCCAGCAACGCCTCGCCGTAGCGGACCAATGTGCGGCCAATCAGTCCGGCAGTAAGTAAGCCGATCGAGGTTATCGCGACGAAGGCCAGCAGCAATCCCAGCCCGGGCACCGAAAACGGCAGATAGGTTTCAGGATTCCAGCGCGGTGGAATGTACGGCAGCACCCGGCTGTCGATCCAGCCGATCAGCTCCCAGGTAACCCACAAAGTGATTCCTATCGGTGCCGTCACCAGAACGCCGGCGAAGAAGTAGTTGCGTAAGCGGGCGAGGAAACGAGCATGGGGCAAGGCGGCTTTGCTGGGCGCGACCTCCTCCGTGTCGCTTGCCTGTTGGGCTCGTGTGGTGCCCGCCGTGGCGGTCCGAGTGCGACCAGCCGGCGGCGCCACGATGCCGCCCGAAATCACCAGCTTCAGCCCCTCCTCGACCGTCATATCGAGGCGATGGATGTCGTCCTCGGGAATGAACAGCAAAAACCCGGTGGTCGGATTGGGCGTCGCAGGAATGAAAACGTTGTTGACCGTGGCTTCGGTCAGGCGCTGCACTTCGCCCTCGGTGCGGCCAGTGATGAAGCCGACCGCCCAATTCCCACGTCTCGGATACTCGACCAGCACCACCTCTCGAAAGGCGGTCGACTTGTGCGACAGCACGGTTTCGAAGACCTGCTTGGTCCAGCTGTAAAGGCTGCGCGCAATCGGCACTCGGGCCATCAAGCGGTCGCTGAGGCGCGTAAACAAGCGTCCGAGATATCCGGCAGCCAGGAATCCGATCAAGGTCAGCGCGATCAATGCGACGATAAGACCGAGTCCTGGAATTCCGAACGCCACGTAGGACTGCGGATTCCATTGCGGAGGAATAAGCGGCGTCACCTGGCTGTCGATGAAGGTGACGACCTGCCACACCAGCCACAAGGTGATGCTGATCGGCGCGGTCACCAATATACCGGCAATGAAGTAGGTGCGCAGCTTCATCCCGGGAGTGCTGCGTTGAGATAGTAGCGGTTTCCGCGGGTCGTCGCCTTCGCTCGCCGCCTGTTTCGCCCTGTCGTCGGCCTGCTTGGCCATTAGCTCGGTCTCGCCTCTTCTAGCATCGCTGCCGCTCGCTGCTTCTACTTGCCAATCTCAATATAGGGGTCTGGGCGCCTCGCCGGAAGCTTCGCCGATGCTACGTTAAGGAACGCAGAAAACCCCGGCGGCGCACAATACTGTGAGAAACCTTGTCTGCTCCAGAGACGATTAACGCGCGACCCAGGGGTGTTTACCTAGGAGGAAACGCGAGGTCCCCCATGACGGCTGCCATTCGACTGACTGGCCTTGCCACTGCAGCACCCGCAACTGTTCTCGCCCAAGAAGAGGTCGCTGCCGCGGCGCGCGGCATCTTCACCCCGGCCGGCGCCCCATTCGAACGACTGGCACCAGTCTATGCCAATGCCGGCATCAGGACTCGGCGCTCCGCTGTTCCACTCGCCTGGTATCGGAAAACCGGCGGCTGGCGGGAGCGCAATGCCCTCTATCTCGAAAAGGCGCTGGCACTGCTTGAGCAGGCCGCACGACGCTGCCTGGAGGATGGCGGCGCGCGCGCGGAAGAGATTGACGCCCTGGTGGTGGTCTCGACCACCGGAATTGCGACGCCCAGCCTCGACGCGAGGCTGATGGACGTATTGCCCTTCCGGCGCGATGTCGCGCGGCTGCCGATCTTCGGTCTCGGCTGCGCCGGCGGGGTTCTGGGCCTTGCCCGCGCCGCAGCCCTTGCCCGCGTCTCGCCAGGAGCGCGCGTATTGTTTCTGGTGGTCGAGCTTTGTGGGCTAACCTTCCGCAGCGCCGATTGCTCCAATAGCAATGTTGTCGCCACCGCATTGTTCGGGGACGGAGCCGCGGCGGCTCTCCTCCATAGCGACGGGCCGCCCGAGATGCCGGCGATCGCGGCATGGGGGGAATACACCTGGCCCAATTCCCTGGATGTGATGGGCTGGAAGGTGGAAGACGATGGCTTGGGAGTGCTCTTCTCGAGGGAAATACCCGATTTGATCCGGCGACGCTTTGGCGCCGCGCTCGACGGATTCCTTGCGGACCGCAATCTCGAGCGATCCGATATAGCCCGCTATCTCTGCCACCCCGGCGGCGCCAAGGTGCTCGATGTGCTGGAAGACACCTTGCACCTGCCGAGGGGTGGGCTGGTCGAGGGCCGCGACGTGCTGCGCGACTACGGCAACATGTCGGCGGCGACCCTGCTGTTCGTGCTGGAGAGGGCGCGCAGGCGCTCGCTTGCTGGCCGCAGTCTGCTGACGGCGCTGGGCCCCGGATTCACCGCCGGTTTTCTGCTGCTCGAGGCCTCGGTCGCGTGAGTCCTCTCACTCTAGGTCAATGGCTCGTATTACTCGTGGCGCTGCAGCGCCTGGTCGAGTTGGCAATCGTCTCGCGCAACACCCGCCGGCTGAAGAGCGAGGGCGCGATCGAGGTCGGGGCCGGGCACTATCCCGCTTTTGTCCTCCTGCATGCCTCTTGGCTGCTCGTTTGCTTTTTCGTCGCTGGCGTTGGGGATACGCAGGTCCACTGGCTGGCTTTTGCGGCCTATCTGCTCCTCCAGGTGGCGCGCGTTTGGACGATCGTCAGCCTAGGCCGCAACTGGACTGTGCGCGTCCTCACCCTGCCGGGGAGGCCGCTGATTCGGCGCGGGCCCTATCGCTGGGTCCGGCACCCCAACTACCTGATCGTGGCCTTGGAGATTCCGCTGCTGCCGCTGGCTATCGGAGCCTGGCTTGCAGCGCTGGTGTTCGGCTGCGCCAACCTCGTGCTGCTTGCCTATCGCATCCGGATCGAGGATGCAGTCCTGGCGCCGCGCCAGGCGCTACATGAGTGACCTGCAGGTGTGCTGCAGCAGGTTCGGGAGCGCCCGACCGGTGCGGGTTTCTCTCCCTATCGGCAGAGAAGAGATCGCTGCCGATATTCGTGCCCGCCGGCCAGCCGCACACGGTTCGCTGTTGAAGGCACGGGCTCGTTGCCCGGAAATTCTGGTGCGGCTGGAGGGACTCGAACCCCCACTCCCTTGCGGGAACTAGCACCTGAAGCTAGCGCGTCTACCAATTCCGCCACAGCCGCACAACCGGCGATCCCGCACCAAATAGGGCTCGCAAGCAACTCCGCACCAAGGCGTCCGATGGCGCACCGATTGGTGCGGCTGAGAGGACTTGAACCTCCACGGGGTTTCCCCCACAGCGCCCTCAACGCTGCGCGTCTACCAATTCCGCCACAGCCGCAAGACATCGGCCAGGATCGAGCTGCCCGGTCGCGGAGCGGGAGATTTATAGCGGCCTTGCCGCCAAGGGCAATGAAAAATTCGCTGTCGAGCCCTGTTCTCTGTTGCGGGCCTTGCGTCGCACTGCGGCTGGACCCAAGCTCGCGCCACTGGCTGCCAGTTCTCTCCCTTGGGGCCACCCGCAATGGTCGTTCCTGCCGATGAAGTACAAACTCGTGATTGTCGCTTTGCTCATCCTGCTCGCGGGCGCTCTCGCGTTCCTGGCTTACGACTACTGGCTGTTACGCCTGGGAGAGGTATCTCCGCTCCATCTCTTGGAGCTGCTGGGTGGCGTGGTTCTCGCGCTCGCGCTGATTGGCCTCTTGATGATGCTGTATCTGTTTGCCGATCGCCAGCATCGGAGCAGGCACTAGGGCTGGTCATGATCGATTGGAGCCACTCTGCGGCCCATTGACGACGTCGGGTAGCGCAACCAAATAAGGTAAGATTTTTATATATTCTGGTGGGAGATTTGAAACATTTGCGCTTTTTAAAGGCGTCTTAAGACGCAATCCATAAATTGGACTGGCTGCGCTGTTGCACTCACGCGACAGGTATTTTGTGGGGAGAAAGCCAAGATGGAGATCCTGCCGCAAAATCTCGGTCGAGCGCTAGGCCAGAAGCCTATGAACCCTCCGCAAGGTTTGGCCGCTGCAGCCCGATTTGGGCAAGCACGCTGGACCGGCCGGCTGGCTACGGGAATTGCCCGGGAGTTCAAGGCCTTGCAGAGAGAACAGCAGGAGCGCGCGTTCTTTGCGACTACTAAGGGGCAGTCCTATAACGCCTTCTAGCGGCCGCGCAGGGGATCCGCTTTTCCGCTCGTTCGTCGTTCCTGTTATCCCAAACCGGCGGTGGGGTCGATAGCCCCATCGCCGGTCTTCTTTGGTCAACGGTGCGCAAAGTCACAGGGATGACACACGACAGT
>JBOHKJ010000030.1:0-21653 GCA_050728975.1 Kiloniellales bacterium
CGGCGCGAGCCCGCGCCACGTGCCCGCGCGGATCGTGCAGGTGCCCGACATCCCGCGCACGCGCAGCGGCAAGATCGTCGAGCTCGCGGTGCGCGACGTGGTTCACGGCCGGCCGATCAAGAATCTGGAGGCCCTTGCAAACCCCGAGGCGCTGGCGCTCTATAGGGACCGCCCGGAGCTGGCGACCTGACCCCGGGCACCCCCGCAACCTTTTGAGAAATTGGCGCTTTCTCCATGTCTGACCGCACGCTCGCCGCGGCCCTGCCGCTCTCCGCCCCGCTTCGTCCCGAAATGGCGACGATGGGAAGCTCCAAGATCGCCGAGGTCTGGGCGCTCGGCCAGGGGCGCAAGGACGTGATCGGCCTGTGGGTCGGCGAGGGCGACCTGCCGACACCGAAGTTCATTTGCGAAGCGTCGAACCAGGCGCTGCTTGCGGGCGAGACCTTCTACTCCGCCAAGCGCGGCCTGCCGGTTCTGCGCTCGGCGATCGCCGACTACATGACGCGTCACTTCAAGCAGAAAGTCGACGAGCGCCGGGTGACGGTCACCGCTTCGGGCATGAACGCGATCATGCTTGCGTTGCAAATGGTCCTCGGTCCGGGACAGGCGATGGTAACGGTGACGCCGGTCTGGCCGAACGCCATGGCCGCGGCCCGCGTGATGGGCGGGCGCGTCGTTCCGGTGGGCCTGGAATCGCAGCCTGACGGCAGCTTCAAGCTCGACCTCGACAAAGTCACCGATGCCGTTGACGAAACCACGCGGGCAATCTTCGTCGCCTCGCCCGGCAATCCGACCGGCTGGGTGATGGAGCGCGATCAGCAGGAAGCGCTGCTCGAGATCTGCCGCAGGAAGCGCATCTGGCTGATCGCCGACGAGGTCTACCACCGCTTCATCTATGATCGGCCGCTCGCGCCCTCCTTCATGGAGTTCGCCAGGCCCGACGATCCGATCGTCTTCGTCAACTCCTTCTCCAAGAACTGGGCCATGACCGGCTGGCGCCTCGGCTGGCTGGTGACGCCGGAGCCGCTCGGCGAGACGCTCGACAATCTGATCGAATACAACATCTGCGGCGCGCAACCCTTCCTGCAGAAGGGCGCGCTAGCGGCGATCCGCGACGGCGAAGGCTTCGTCCAGGAGATGGTCGAGCGCTGCCGGCGCGGCAACGAGCTGGTGTTCCAGCGGCTGGCCGCACTGCCGCGCGTCAGGCTGGCCCGGCCGCGCGGTGCCTTCTATGCCTTTTTCGGACTGGACGGCATGGCCGACAGCCTGGCGACCGCCAAGCGAATTCTTGCCGAAACCAAGGTAGGGCTGGCGCCGGGGGCCGCCTTCGGCCCCGGCGGCGAGGGACATCTGCGGCTCTGCTTCGCCACCAGCGAAGCGCGGCTAAGCGAGGCGCTCGATCGCCTCGAGCCGGCGCTGCGGTAAGCCGTTTGGCGCCAGTCGGAGGAAAGCCAGCGATGCTGCACCGTCATTTTCGCATGATGGCCCGCTTCAACGGTTGGGCCAACCGCCGGCTCTATGACGCGGCGGCCAAGCTACCCGAGGCCGAGTACCGCAAGAAGCGGGCGGCGGCCTACTTCGGCTCTATCCACGGCACGCTCAACCACATCCTGGTGGGCGACCGAGTGTGGCTGGCGCGCATCGAGAACAGGCCGCACGGCATCGCGCGGCTCGATCAGATCCTCTGCGACGATCTGCCGAGCCTGCGTGCGGCACGCGAACAGCAGGACCGGGCGATCGTTGAGCTGGCCGACGGCTTCGACGAGGAGGCGCTGGCCAAGACGCGCAGCTATACGATGATGTCCGCGCCAGGCGAGACGACGTCACCGCTCGCCGAGATGCTGGCGACGGTCTTCAATCATCAGACCCATCATCGCGGCCAGGTGCACGCGCTGCTCAAGGAAGCCGGCGCCGAGCCGCCGGCGCTCGACATCGTCGTCTATCTGCGCGATCCCGCCGAACCCAAGGTCGACTGAAGCGCGCTCAGCTTGTCGGCAGGCGCAGGAACAGGCGGTTGATGCCGCCGAGCGCACGGTAGAGCTCGGCGAACTCGGAGGCGAAATCCGCCCAGGCGAGACGCCGGTCGTTCGCGGCGAGCGCGGCGTGGATCGCCTCCAGGTCGCGCGCTCCGTCGAGCAGCGCCAGCATCGCCTGAGCGTGGCGCGGCAGCGGCAGCGAGAGCGACAGCCCGCTACGCTCGACCTTGAGGTGCCGCTCGCTGCCCAGGCTCTTGGCGAGCGCCGCGCCATCGAGCTGCCAGGGCCGCGGCACGACGCGGCGCACGGCCTGGTCCGGTAGGTCGAGATTTGCCACGCTCGGGGGTGCCGCCTTCGGCAGGGCGTAGAAGATGTGGGTTTTCATGTTGCCGGCGAGACGCTCGGCCGCGGTCCAGCGCTCGGCCTCCGGAAGCGCGTCTGCCGCCCGGCGCAGCCTGGCGTCGGAGAGATAGCTCGCCGGCTGATAGCGCAGCGGCTCAATGAAGGCGGCGGCGCGCAGGCCCGCATGGTCGAGCAGCTCCAGGACCTGCGGCACCGTGAAGGCCCGGTCGATCGGGTGGAGCAGCAGGTCGACCAGCGCGGCGTCACCGCCCTTGAGATCGGCGAGGAAGGGGTTGCGCTTCAGCCAATGGGTCGCCGGAAGCTGCGCCAGCAGCCGGCGCGTCAAATCCAGGCGCGCGGCGAGCGGCCTGTCGCCGCTCAGCTGCCGCAACAGTGCTTGCGTCTCATAGACCCCACGCCGTCCATAGGGCGCATAGAGCATAAGACCGAGCCCGCCGCCCTCGGACAGCGCGTCCACCAGTGCCTTCAAGCCGGCGAGCGGATCTTCCAGGTGATGCAGCACGCCGCAGCAGTCGATGTAGTCGAAGCGACCGAGGTCGAGTTGCGACAGCGCGAGCAACGATCCCTGTCGGAAGGCGATGTTGGTGAGGCTGCGGGCCTGCGCCCGCGCTTGGGCGATCGCCTGGGTTTTCTCGGAGAGGTCGAGGTGAAACAGCTCGGCCGGCTGGCCGCGCTCGGCAAGCTGCTGCGCCAGCATGACCGCCCCGTCGCCGCTGCCGCCGCCGGCGAAGAGCGCGCGAAAGGGTTTTGAGAAGTCGCGGGCGCCGCGGAAGAGATAGTGATCGAGCTCGTCGAGGTTGCTCGGCGAACCGACCACAAGACGCCTGGCTTCGTCGGCCGGATCGCGCGCCGGATAGGGATAGGCCTCGTACTGGGCGCGGACCGGGTCCTCGCCGCTCATCGTCCGGCGCCGATCTCTATCACCACCTTGCCGAGCGCCTTGCGCTCGGTCAGCAGCTTGATCGCTTCTGCTCCCTTGTCGAGCGGCAGGCGGTGCGCGATCGCGGGGCGGATCTTGCCCTCCGCGTGCCAGGCGAAGAGCCGCGCGAATCCCTGAGCTAGACGCGCGGGCGCGAAGCGGCGGTAGGAGCCCCAGTAGAGCCCGATCACGGCGATGTTCTTCACCAGCAGGTAGCTCGCCGGCACCTGCGGCACGCTGCCGCCGGCAAAGCCGACGGTGAGCAGGCGCCCCGACCAGGCGGTGGCACGCAGCGCGGCGTCGAATAGCGCGCCGCCGACCGGATCGAAAACCACGTCGACGCCGCGCCCGCCAGTCTCGTCCTTCAGGCGCTCGCGCAGAGTCTCGGGACCGTCTTCGAGAGCGACGTCGGCGCCGTGCTCGCTCGCCAGCGCGCGCTTCTCCTCGCTGCTGGCGACCGCGACGACGCGCGCGCCTAGTGCCTTGCCGACCTCGACGGCGGCGAGCCCCACGCCGCCGGCCGCGCCCAGCACCAGCAGCGTCTCGCCGGCCTGGAGCCGCGCCCGCTCGACCAGCGCCATCTCGGCGGTGCCATAGGCGATCGCGAGGCCCGCCGCCGTGCTGTCGTCGAGGCCGTCGGGCAGCAAAATGCAGTCGCTTGCCCGCACGATCAGGCGCTCTGCGAAAGCGCCGCGGTCGGCCAGCGCGAGAACCTGGACATCGCTGCCGATATTCGCCACGCCGGCGCCCAGCGCGACCACCCGGCCGGCCGCCTCCAGACCCGGCACGAAGGGCAGCGGCGGCTTCTCCTGATACTTGCCGGCGATCATCAGGCTGTCGGCGAAGTTCACTCCGGCGGCGGTCACCGCGATCGCGATCTCGCCCGGGCCGGGCTGCGGATCGGGAAGCTCGCGGACCTCCAGGTCCTCCGGACCGCCGAGTCGGTGGCAGACCAGCGCGCGCATCAGGCGGTCGGCATCGTCAGAGCGGGGCGCCTTCGGCGAGACGAATCTCGCCGACCTGCTTGCCGACCCGGTTGGTGACCGGCGGCGTCACGAGATCGGCGCCATCCGCCGTCTTGCCCAGCACCTCGAAGCGGGCCAGCAGGCCCGCCATCACCACCTCGGCCGCGCGCCCGGCGCCGTCGTCGATCTTGAGCGCAATGCCGAGCTTGTGCTCCGGCAAGGTCGCGCAGAACACGCCCTCGGCGCCGGTCTTGATCCAGGCGCGGCCCTTGGCGGCTTCCATCGCCCGGGTGCAGAAGCGGCCGCTGCCGGCGACCAGATAGGGATGGGCGGCCATCGCCCGGCCGACCCGAAGACAGGCCAGGGCCCGGGCATCGGGCATGTCCTGGGGGTCGCCGAGCCGCGCCATGGCGAGCGCCAGGTGGCCCAGAGGGATGCCGAGCTGTGGAATGCCGCAGCCGTCGATGCCGCGCGGCGCATCGCCGAGCTCGAAACCGCAGAAGATCTCCAGGATACCCAGGATGCATTGCTGCACCTGATGCTCGTAGGCGATGTAACCCTTGGTCGGCCAGCCCTTGTGGCGCGCCAGGGTGAGGAACCCGGCGTGCTTGCCGGAGCAGTTGTTGTGGCACTGGTCGGCATCCTGGCCGCTCTTCGCCAGGGCGATCAGCGAGGCCTCGTGATAGGGCAGGTGGCGTCCACATTCGAGATCGCTCTGGTCGAGGCCGACGCGCTTCAGCCAGGCCCGCACACGCTCGACCTGCTGCGGCTCGCCGTTGTGACTTGCGCAGGCGAGCGCGATCTCTTCTGGGCCGAGCTTGAAGGCGTCGGCGGCACCGCTCTCGACCAGCGGAATCGCCTGAAGCGGCTTGATCGCCGAGCGGGCGTAGACAGGGCGGTCGATGTCGCCGACCTTGAGCGTCACGTTGCCGCTGGCGTCGACCACGGCAATCGCGCCGCGATGGCTGCTCTCGACCAGAGTGCCGCGCGTCGCCTCGACCAGGATCGGATTGACGCGCTCGCCAGCGGGCGCGGTCGTGGAGGGTTTCGGCTGCGGCATGGAACGACGGCCTTGGCGCGGAAAGGACGGCGGGTGCTGCCTCGCCGCTCGCGCTACCTTGCCTTGGCGGAAAACCGGGTGCAAGGTTCGCCGCCATGCGGGGCTATTTCGCCATCGGCGTCGAGCAGATCAGCAAGCCCATGAACCTGGGTAACCTGCTGCGCTCGGCCCATGCCTTCGGCGCTGCCTTCTTTTTCGCCATCGAGCCGGCCTTTGATGCACAGGCGGTGCGCGCCTCCGATACCTCGGACGCCGGCCACCACCTACCGCTCTACACCTACGACAGCATCGACGCGCTCTCGCTGCCGCGCGGCTGCCGCCTGATCGGCATCGAGCTTACCTCCGAGGCCGTCGACCTGCCGTCGTTCCGCCATCCGCTCTCGGCGGCCTATATCCTGGGACCGGAGGGCGGGTCGCTCTCGCCGGCAGCGCTTAGACGCTGCGAGACGGTGGTGAAGATCCCGACCCGCTTCTGCGTCAACGTCGGCGTGGCCGGTGCCATCGTCATGTACGACCGCATGATCGGCCTCGGCCGCTTCGCCCGCCGCCCGGTCAACGCTCGAGCCGAAGCCGAGCCGCTGCCCGCCCACGTGCGTGGCGCTCCGGTTCGCCGCCGCCTGCAGCGCGGATAGGTCGGGTTTGCTTCAAAGGACAGGCCATGTTATGGCCGCATTACTGGGCTAGAGATAAGGAATCCCGCGCTTATAATGGCTGCCATGCTGACGCCGACGCTCCGCCCCCTCGCCAGCGCCTTCGCTCTTGCGCTCCTCGGTTTCGCCATCGCCCTGCCGGCCGTCGGGCAGGGGATCGAGCGACTAGGCGATTTCGGTGACTGGACCGCCTTCCGCTCCAACGACGGCAGCACCACCACCTGCTACATCGCGAGCCAGCCCAAGAGGGCTGAGGGCGACTACAGCCAGCGCGGCGAGATCTACGCCCTGGTGAGCCATCGCCCGGCGGAAAAACGCAAGAACGAGGTTTCGATCATCGCCGGCTATCAGTTCCAGACCGACAGCTGGGTCGACGTCAGCATCGACGATCAAGACTTCAGGCTCTTCACCCAGAAAGACACCGCCTGGACGCCCGACCAGCAGACCGACGAGGCCATGGTTCAGGCGATGATCAAGGGCCGGCAGATGGTGGTGAAGGGCACCTCCTCGCGGGGCACGCTCACAACCGACACCTATTCGCTGTCCGGCTTCACCCGCGCCCATCGGACCATCGACAAGGCCTGCGGCATCTAGGGCCTGTTAAGAAGACGCCGGCAGCGATCTCGAGCTCCCGACTCGGCGGACGCGAATATCGGCAGCGATCTCGGCTCGCTTCGTCTGCGCGCGCGTACTTCCATCGCTGCGGGAGAAATAAGCGCACGAGAAAGTTGTAAACTCCTCCATATGAAACAATCGCACGGCGAGAAAGGCGCATCGACCGGACAGGTCCGCCAGGGCGCCGGCTGGAGGCCATCCCGCTCGCCCAGCCGGCGGGCACGCGCAATTGACCGCGCGCCTTGCTCGTGAGGCGGCGCCGGCCTATCTAGGGGCGTCATGAGCCAGATTCTCCATGCCCGACTCTTCGCCCCGCCCGCAGAGGCGCAGGACACGCCGAAGAACCTGATCGGCCTGTCCCGCGAGGAGCTGGCGACCGAGCTGGCGGCGCTCGGCCAGCCGCCCTTCCGCGCGCGCCAGCTCTGGCACTGGATCTATCACCGCGGCGCCACCGACTTCGCCGCCATGACGACGCTCGCCAGGGATTTCCGCGCCTTGCTCGCCGAGCGCTTCTGTATTGCGCGCGCCGAGGTCGCAACCGCGCAGACCTCGAGCGACGGCACGCGCAAGTGGCTGCTCCGCTGGCCCGACCGCCAGGAGGTCGAATGCGTGCACATTCCGACGGTGGAGCGCGGAACGCTGTGCGTCTCCAGCCAGGTCGGCTGCACGCTCACCTGCCGCTTTTGCCACACCGGCACCCAGCGCCTGGTGCGCAACCTGTCGGCGGCGGAGATCGTCGGCCAGGTGATGCTGGCGCGCGACCAGCTGGGCGAATGGCCGGCGCCGGACGAGGATCGCAAGATCACCAACATCGTGCTGATGGGGATGGGCGAGCCGCTCTACAACTTCGACAACGTGGCGAAAGCCATGAAGATTGTCATGGATCCCGAAGGACTCAGTTTCTCCAAGCGCAAGATCACGCTCTCGACCGCCGGCGTGGTGCCGCTGATGGACCGCTGCGGCAGCGAGCTCGGCGTCAACCTCGCAGTCTCGCTGCATGCCGTCAGCGACGAGTTGCGCGACCGGATCGTGCCGCTCAACAAGAAATACCCGTTGGCCGAGCTGCTGGCGGCCTGCCGCCGCTATCCCGGCATACACAACGCGCGGCGCATCACCTTCGAATACGTGATGCTTAAAGGCGTCAACGACAGCGCCGCCGACGCGCGCGCGCTCGCCAAGCTGCTGGCTGGTATCCCGGCCAAGATCAATCTCATCCCCTTCAATCCCTGGCCGGGGGCGCCCTTCGAATGCTCGACGCAGGAAGCGATTCGACAGTTCTCCGACATCCTCTTCGAGCACGGCCTCTCGGCGCCGGTGCGCACCCCGCGAGGACAGGACATCCTCGCGGCTTGCGGGCAGCTCAAGAGCGCCAGCCAGCGCCTCAAGAAGAGCGAGCGCGCCGGCAACGAGGAGCAGGCGAGAGTGAAGGCCTGAGCGCGCGGCGCGTTGCCGCGGCGGCGCGCCTTGGGCTCGCGCTCCTTTTCGCCTCGCTCCTGTGCGCCTGCGTCGCGATCCCGACCCCGGCCGGAGAGTCGGTCGCGATCTCGAGCGAGGACTTTCGTTTCGTCGACGACCTGCTCGCCGAGCCAATGTTCGCCGAGAGGCCGCGCGCCAAGCGCCAGGTGACCGGGCTGCGGGTCCCGCCCAGGGCCGCACCGGCACCCTGGCGGGCCGTGGCGCTGCTCCATGGCTCCGCCGGGCTCGGCGCCCAGGAGCGCTACTACGCCGGGCGTCTTGCCGAAGCCGGCTATGCCGTGCTGCTGATCGACTCCTTCGGCCCGCGCGGCGTCGAGAAGACGGTCGAGGACCAGACCCTGGTCTCGGAATCCTCGATGCTTGCAGACGCATTCGCCGGCCTGCTGGAGCTGGCTCACGATCCGCGCGTCGACCCGCGACGCGTTGCGGTCCTGGGTTTTTCGAAGGGCGGCACGGTCGCGCTCTATGCCAGCTTCGAGCGCATCGCCCGGCGGCTCCTGCCGGGCGGCCCGCGCTTTGCCGCCCATGCCGCCTTCTACCCCTGGTGCGGCCTCACGCTGCTGGAGGCCACCACCGACGGCGGGCCGATCCTGATCCAGATGGGCGCGGAGGACGAGATCACCCTGCCGGAGTACTGCGACAGGGTGGTTGGGGAAATCGCCGCCGCCGATCCTGCAAAGTCAGTCGAGCTGGTGATCTATCCGGGCGTCGGCCACGCCTTCGATCATCCGCTGCTCGGCGACCTTTGGCTGCCGGTCGGACGCAAGGTGCCGAACCGCTGCCATTTCGCCGAGGTTTCGGCGAGGCTTTTCGTGGAGGCGAGCTCGGGCCGCAAAGTGACCAGCGACAATCTTGTCGAGGCGCTCGACGCCTGCAGCAGCCCGAGCGCCTCCATCGACGGCGACAGCGAGACTGCGGCACTGGCAGAAGCGCGGCTGCTCTCCTTCCTGGCGATCGCGCTCCAATGACGGCAGCGATGCACCGCCTCGCGCGGCGCTTGCCCAGCTGTGGCCTTTTCCTATACTCCGCGCGGCCGGCAACCCGGCAGTCCGGGTCCCTCGGCAGGCCAAAAGATGCGGGGTTTCCATGAGCGGCATCAAGAAGGTCGTGTTGGCCTACTCGGGGGGCCTCGACACCTCGGTCATACTGAAATGGCTGCAGCAGACCTACGCTTGCGAGGTGGTGACCTTCACCGCCGACCTCGGCCAGGGCGAGGAGCTGGAGCCGGCGCGCAAGAAAGCCGAGCTGCTCGGGATCGAGCCGAAGAACATCTTCATCGAGGATCTGCGCGAGACCTTCGTACGCGACTACGTCTTCCCGATGTTCCGCGCCAACGCGCTCTATGAGGGGGTCTACCTGCTCGGCACCTCGATCGCGCGGCCGCTGATCGCCAAGCGCCAGATCGAGATCGCCGCCGAGACCGGAGCCGACGCGGTCTGCCACGGCGCCACCGGCAAGGGTAACGACCAGGTGCGTTTCGAGCTCGGCTACTATGCGCTCAATCCGGATATAAAGGTCATCGCGCCGTGGCGCGAGTGGGACCTCACCAGCCGGACCAAACTGCTGGCCTTCGCCGAGGCGCACCAGATCCCGATCGCCAAGGACAAGCGCGGCGAGGCCCCCTTCTCGGTCGACGCCAACCTGTTGCACATCTCGGCCGAGGGGAAGGTGCTGGAGGACCCCTGGCAGGCGCCGGAGGAGTATGTCTATTCGCGCAGCGTCGCCCCTGAGATGGCGCCCGACAAGCCGAGCTATGTGGAGATCGAGTTAGAGAAGGGCGATGCGGTTGCCGTCGACGGCAAGCGCCTTTCGCCGGCGGCGCTGCTGACGAGATTGAACAAGCTCGGCGGCGAGAACGGCATCGGCCGGCTCGACCTGGTCGAGAATCGCTTCGTCGGCATGAAGAGCCGCGGCGTCTACGAAACGCCGGGCGGCACTGTCCTTCATGCGGCCCATCGCGGGATCGAATCGATTACGCTCGATCGCGGTGCGGCGCATCTCAAGGACGAGATCATGCCGCGCTATGCCGAGCTGATCTACAACGGCTTCTGGTTCTCGCCCGAACGGCAGATGCTGCAGGCGCTGATCGACAAGAGCCAGGAGAGCGTAAGCGGCACGGTGCGACTGAAGCTCTACAAGGGCAACGTGGTGGTCGAAGGACGCAAGTCGCCGAAATCGCTCTACAGCCTGGCGCACGTCACCTTCGAGGAGGATCAGGTCTACGACCAGCGCGATGCCGCGGGCTTCATCAAGCTGAGCGCTCTGCGCCTGCGGCTCCTCGGGCGCCGCGACCGCTCTTGACGGCGCCGTGCTTTCGCAGCGCGACCGCCGACGACCTCCCGGCGATCCTGGCGCTGCTGCGCGACGATGCGCTGGGAGCCGAACGCGAGCGCGCCGACGAGGCACACTATCGCCGTGCCATGGTGGCCATTCTCGCCGATCCCAACAACGAGATCCTGGTGATGGAGATCGAAGGCGCACTCGCCGGTTGCCTGCAGCTCACCTACATTCCCGGCCTGTCGCGCAAGGGCGCCTGGCGGGCACAGATCGAATCGGTGCGGATCGGCTCGTCGCTGCGCGGCCGAGGCCTGGGACGGCGGCTATTCGAGGCGGCGATCGCGCGTGCCCAGGCGCGCGGCTGCCGGATCGTGCAGCTCACCAGCGACAAGCGCCGACGCGACGCTCAAGGCTTCTATCGCGGCCTCGGTTTCGTCGCCAGCCACGAGGGTTACAAGCTGGCCCTCGCGCCCGCGTCGGTACAGGCTGCCGCCGGTCGTCGCCAGGATTGAAGGCGCTGCGTTTTTCGAGCGGTTATGGTTAACGTGACGGGTCTTTAAGGTCTGGCCACCTTTGCCTCTTAGGCTTCGGCCCGAATCGGCTTCGCACGCCGGCGCGAGCTGCGCCGCCGGTTCGACGCTCGGGCTGGGGGGCTCATGGGTTATCGTCCGGACATCGACGGGCTGCGCGCGCTCGCCGTCATTGCCGTCGTCCTCTTCCATCTGGACACTGTCGGCTTCTCCGGCGGCTTCGTCGGCGTCGACGTCTTTTTCGTCATCAGCGGCTACCTGATCACCCGGATCATCGCAGCGGCCTGCGATCGCGGCGACTTCTCCTTCAAGCAGTTCTATCTCAACCGCATCAATCGCCTGTTCCCGGCGCTCTTCGTTGTCCTCTTCTTCTCGACGCTGGCTTCGCTGTTCGTGATGCTGCCGGGCGACGCGGTAAATTTTGGGCGCTCCCTTGCGGCGACGGCGCTTTTCGTCGCCAACCTGTTCTTCGAGGACCGCTTCAACTATTTCGGCGGCGGGCCACATGAGCAGCCGCTGTTGCACACTTGGTCGCTGTCGGTGGAAGAGCAGTTCTATCTTATCTGGCCCCTGCTGCTCGTTCTTCTCCTGCCGCGCGTTCCGAAGACCCACCGTTTCGCCGTGGTTGGCGGCGTTGCGCTCGGATCGCTTGCGCTTTCGCAATGGCTCGTCTTCACCGCGCCGTCGGAAGCCTTCTATCTGCTGCAAAGCCGCGCCTGGGAGTTCATGTTCGGCGCGTTGGTCGCCTTCGCGCCCTTCGCCAGGCCGTCGCAGCGCCAGTGCGAGATCTACGGGCTGCTCGGCCTGTTTCTGATCCTGTCGTCGCTGGTGCTGCTCGATCGCGACGCGCTCTTCCCCGGCATAGCTGCGGTCGCCGCTTGCCTCGGCGCCGCCCTGTTGATCTACGGCAGTGCCGCGGGCGACACGCGGGCCGCACGCCTCCTGTCGCGGCGGCCGATGGTGTTCCTGGGCGAGATCTCCTACTCGCTCTATCTCTGGCACTGGCCGCTGATCGTCTTCTGGTCCTATGCCTTCAGCGCGGCGCCGGCGGGATTCACGGCCCTCGCCATCTTCGCGACCAGCATCGGGCTCGCCTGGCTCTCCTGGCGCTACGTCGAATGCCCGTTCCGAGGCGCGACGGCGACGCTGCGGCTGAATCTGAGACAGGGATTTGCGGCGATCGCGCTAGTCATCGCCTTCGGATTTGCGCTGCATGCCGGCAACGGTTGGCGTTGGCGCCTGCCCGAGGAGACCTTGAGGATCGCCGATTCGGCCTGGATGCACCTGGCTTCGCACTCCTGCCTCAGGTTGGAAGAGGCGGCCAGCAACGAGTCGGATTGTCAGTTCGGTGTAGTTGACGGCGAGGACACTTTCGACATCGTGATATGGGGCGATTCCCACGGCAATCACTACGTTCCCACCATTGCCGGGCTCGCCGAGAGGCGAGGCTGGCACGGTCGCCAGATCACCGCCAGCACTTGTCTGCCGATCTTCGCGATTCGCTACCGCACCGACAGGTCGGAATACGACTGCGACGGGCTCGGCGAAGCCATGGACGCCTTCCTCGACCGGAACGGCACGGTCAGGGTTGCGGTATTGGCGGCGCGCTGGGCGCGCTATACCGAGGCGACGCACTCGCGCTTCGAAACCATCAGGCCTCTCATCCTCACCGACGGCTCGGATGGGGAGCACTCGCAGGAAACATCGCGGCTGCTTTTCGAATCGAGCCTGCAAGCCACCATCGGACGTCTGCGCTTGCGCGGCATCAAGGTGATTCTGATGGGGCAGGTTCCTGTCACCGACTTCTCCACCGCCCAATGCCATGCCATGGCCGTGCAGTTGGGCCGTTCCAGTTCACACTGTGGCGCGATGCGCAGCGAGGTTGCGGAGCGCTTCAGCTTTTCCGAGGCGGTGCTCGCCCGCCTCGCGGGCCGGAACGCCGGTGTCGTCTACTTTCCCGCCTGGGAGCTTCTTTGCGACGAGGGCGAGCGCTGCCGCTCGATCGTCGACGGTGCACCGCTCTACGCCGACGACGATCACCTGAGCAGCACAGGGGCCCGCTATCTGGGAGAGCTCCTCGAATTGACGCTCGCTGGAGTCCTCGCTCCCGTCGAGCGCGACACCACGCGCTAGCTCAGAACGGGAGCGGCGAAGCGCCGAACAGGCCGGCGTGAATCTTCAGGACGAATAGGTACAGCGCTATCCCGGCGAGTGGGCGCCACCAGCCGATTCCACGCCAATCGAGCTGGCGCTGGCCGCGCAGAATCGCGGCGAAGGGAACCAGGCTGGTCGTCATCGCAACCGGACCCCAGCCGGCGCCGGCTTCGCTCGCGCGCTTCTGGTCGATGTGGCGCATTCCGCCCAGGCTCAGGACCAGTATTCCGCCCATCAGGATGACATCGGCGGCAGTTCCGTTGACCAGCAGATGGCTCGCCGCCCATAGCGCCGCGCCCCAGAGGAACGGATGACGGGTGATCGAGAGAATGCCGTGTCCGAAATTCTCGGAAGCAGCGGCGCTCTCCAGCAGCGTCTCGCCGCCGACCAATGTCGGGCTGCGGGTGGTCAGGCCGGCGATCGCAAGGATGAAAGCGAAGGGCATGACCAGTAACGGCACCCAGGCCAAGCCTCGCGGGGTCTGCCAAAGCGGCAGCAGCGGCGCCTCGCGATAGGCGACGAGCATCCAGACGAGCGCGAGCGCGACTACGGCCGAATAGAGGAGGCGGAAGTTGTTGATGCCGAGCCGCGCTACCAACGCGCGGCGGAGCGCTTGGCTCGACAACAGGAAATGGCCGCCGACGAAGAGGACCGTGGCGGCGAGCAAGGCGTTCAAGTTTCCGATTACGGCGTCCCCCGGCATTCCGAAGCGATTATCGGAGCGTCCCGGCCGCGGGTCCAGGGCCGATTGGTCGGCCGGACACCCGCCTCTCGGTGCTGGCCGAGCTGCGCCCGGCCATGCTAGGTGGGGAGGATGGCGGCAAGCGGCAGGAAAGGGGGCGAAGCAGAGCTCGATCCGGTGGCAAGCGCGATCCTGGAGGCGCTCGGCGCGCTGGAGCCGGGCCGCTCGCTCGATCCCCAGGACGTGGCACGTCTCATCGCCACCGCGCGGCGGCGTAGAAGCGACCCGCCGGAGCTGTGGCGCCGCTATCTGCCCGCAGTGCGCCAGCAGGCGATCCACCTCGCCCGCGACGGCCGCATCGTCCTGTTGCGCAAGGGAGTGGCGATCGACGCCAGTGGCCCGGTCAAAGGCGTGGTGCGCCTCGCGCTTCCGTCCGCCTAGAGCGCGGCTCTAGAGCTTCGGCGCCTCGAGGCCACATTGGCGGCAGGCGGCAGTCACCGTATTGGCCAACAGGCAGGCGATGGTCATCGGCCCTACGCCGCCTGGCACCGGAGTGATGGCGCCGGCGACCCGGCTTGCTTCGGCGAAGGCGACATCGCCGACCAGCCGGCTCTTGCCGGCCTGCCCCGCGACACGATTGATGCCGACATCGATCACCGTGGCGCCGGGTTTCACCCAGTCGCCGCGGATCATCTCCGGGCGGCCGACCGCGGCCACCAGAATGTCGGCGCGGCGGCAGAGGCCCGGCAGGTCGCGGCTCCTGGAGTGAGCGACAGTGACGGTGCAGCTTTCGGCCAGCAGCAGCTGGGCCATCGGCTTGCCGACGATGTTGGAGCGCCCGACCACCACTGCATCGAGCCCGGCGAGGTCGCCCAGCGCATCCTTCAGCAGCAGCAGGCAGCCGAGCGGAGTGCAGGGCACCAGCGGCGCGGTGGCGCCCTTGCCGCCGGTCATGAGACGTCCGGCGTTGATGACGTGGAAGCCGTCGACGTCCTTGGTAGGGTCGATGGCGTCGAGCACTGCCTGGGCGTCGATCTGTTTCGGCAAGGGCAGCTGGACCAGGATGCCGTTGACCCGCGAATCGGTGTTGAGTGCGGCGACCAGCTCGAGCAGGGTTTTCTGATCGGCCTCGGCGGGGAGCTCGTGTTTGAAGGAGGTCATGCCGACCTCGGCGGTGGCCTTGGCTTTGTTGCGGACATAGACCTGGCTCGCGGGGTCGTGGCCGACCAGCACCACCGCCAGTCCGGGCGCGCTTCCCGTCGCGGCCTCGAAGCGCTCGACCTCGCCCGCCACCCGCCGGCGCAACCCCGCCGCGAAGGCCTTGCCGTCGATCAGCCGCGCGCCGCGCGCCGCTCTTGCCTGTTCCGCCATGCCGTCTCTTCCCTCGTCTCGTTTCAGCGCCGCTTGCGCCTGGCGCTCTTTCCTTGCCTGACCACGGGCGCTTGGCGACCGCCCGGGAGCGGCGCTTTCTGTTCTCTCGCCTCCGCCACGCCGGCTACATTCGGCAGGGCGGCAAGCCAAGCCTCAAGGCGCAGCAGCAGACTCTCCGCGCTTCCGCGCAGCAGCAGCGTCTTGTCGCGGCTGGCCGCACCCGCCACCACGGCGAAATCGCCTTTCGGCAGGCGCCAGGCCTTGGCCAGCAGTGCGATCGCCGCCAAGTTGGCGCGACCCTGCTGCGGCGGCTCGGTGACGCCGAGCTTGAGCGCCCGTCCGCCGCCGGCCCGCTCGACCAGTCCCAGGATGCCACCTTGCGGGCCCGCGGCTGGACCCTTATCGCAACCGCAAGGCCCTCGGCGCGGCGCGCGAAAGGGCCGTCGGCCATACCGGTGGGCCGACCCTAGAGGACCTGAGTCAGCTCGTTGTAGATGTTGGCGAGCACCATCTTGGCGAAGATCAGGCCCAGAATCAGGGCTATCGGCGAGATATCGATTCCGCCAAACATGGGGATGATGCGGCGCAGCGGTCGCAAGGCCGGCTCGGTGATGGTCCAGAGGAAGTTGCCGATCGTGTTGACGAACTGATTGTGACGGTTGATCACGCCAAAATGCACCAGCCAGCTCAGGACCGCAGAGGCGATGAGGAGCCAGATATAAATCTCGATTGCATAGATGACGATGATGATCAAAGGGCCGAGGACGATCATCAGGCGACTCCATAATGGCTTCGGCGGCGCGGGTTGGGGCGGCGCGGGGATAAGGTGGTGCAATCGGGCGGCTAGCCTAACGGCGGCCCCAGAGGGAGACAAGGCTGGCCCAGGTGTCCTCCGCTGGTCCGCGAGGCGCGGGCAGATTGACCCCGACCGCGCGGGCGGCCCAGGCTGTGCATCGCCCGCAAGACCCGCTTGCTCCGCCGCCTCGCTTGACAGGTCGGGGGCCCGCTACCCATTATCCGCCGCGCCCGACCGGGAACCGGACGGGTGACTTTGCGGGGCCGTAGCTCAGTTGGGAGAGCGTCGCGTTCGCAATGCGAAGGTCAGGGGTTCGACTCCCCTCGGCTCCACCATTTTTCTCCTTGCCGGCCCGAGCCTCACAAAAGGCACGCGGCCGGCAAGCCATATCCAGCGGCCCTCGACTTCCCGCTCCGGTAGATCCTCGAATCGGCGATCGGCGGATGCGCCGCCGCGCCGGTCGAGCCATTAGGTGCCTGTCAATCTTGCTGGGCTAGGGATTCCTTGCCCCGAACGGCCCCTCGTGAAATGTCTCCTGCAACGCCGAGGGCTAGGCGGGCAGGTTCTTTGCGACTAGCTTGCCGGGCCGGCTGTCGCGCCGCCCAAGTCTGTCGAGAGGAATCGAGCCTGAGCGCCAAACCCGAGCATTGGACAAAGATGGCGCAGCGCTGGAAGTTCGTCGGTCAGCCACTGCGGCCCGGCCCACTCGACGTCGCGATCTACGAGGAGGTCGCGAAAGGCTGGGCGGGGTTCCATCCCGGCCGCAAGGCGAAGGCTCTGCTGCTGGGGGTCACGCCCGAGATCGCCGGCATGGCTTGGCCAGCTGGCTGCGAGCTGCTCTCGATCGACCGCAGCACAGCCATGATCGCGATCGTCTGGCCGGCGCCTAAGACCTTGCCGGCGATCTCGGTCTGCGCCGACTGGCGGCAGATGCCGCTGCGCCCGGGGAGCCGCGATCTCGTCTTCGGCGACGGCTGCCTCGCGCTGATCCCCTATCCCGATGGCTTCCGGGAGATGATCGCCGCGCTGCGTGCGGCCATCGCCGAGGACGGTCGGCTGACCCTGCGCTTCTTCGCGCGACCCGAGCAGCGGGAGCCGCTCGACGCGGTCTTCGACGATCTGACGGAAGGCCGGATCGGCAATTTCAATTGCTTCAAGTGGCGCCTCGCCATGGCGGTGCATGGCGAAACCTCGAACCAGGGCGTGCGCCTCGCCGAGGTCTGGTCGGCCTGGGAAAAACGCAACATCGACCCCGAAGAGCTCGCGGCCAAGCTCGGCTGGTCGGTCGACGTCATCGTCACGCTGGAGAACTACCGCGATCAGGCGACGCGCTACTATTTTCCCACGCTCAGGGAGATCCTCGCGGTCTTCTCGGAGCGTTTCGTCGAGCAGACGGTTCATCTCCCAGGCTACGAGATCGGCGAGCGCTGTCCGATCGTCGTCTTCGCGCCGCGTTGAGTCGATCCGCTCGGACCGGCGTCACTGCGATGAACGGGCAAGCGAGAGATCGAAGCAGACCTCGGAGAGGCGCCGCCCGGCCGTTGCGCTCGCAGGTCGCGGGCATAGCCTGGCCGGCGGTTCTGGGCGGGCCGCTGGCGCGGGTTCTGGCGCTTCTGCAGCAGCTCGACCAGAGCCAGTGGTGGTCCGCCGAGCGGCTTGCCGAGGCACAGTTGGCCCAGGCTGCGCCCGTACTGCGCTATGCGAGCGCGCGCTCGCCATTCTTTGCGCGGCGTTTCGGCGGGCTGGGTCTCGATCCCGACCGGCCGCTCGATGCCGAGACCTGGCGCAGCCTGCCGCTGCTCACCCGGCGCGACATCCAGGCGACCGGGGAGGAGCTCTTCTGCGATCCGTCGCCGCGCGAGCACGGGGCGGTCGGCTCGACCCAGACCTCGGGCTCGACCGGTCAGCCGGTCACGGTGCGCAAGACCGGCCTTGCGAATCTCTTCTGGCAGGCCATCACGCTGCGCGAGCATGACTGGCACTGCCGCGACGTCACCGCCACCATCGCTTCGATTCGGGCCTTCGATCCCGGCAAAGCCGACCCGCCCGACGGCCTCGTCGCCGACCTCTGGCCCGGCATTGTCGGGAAGGTCTACAGCAGCGGGCGCATGGGCGCCATGACGCTGGGCACCGACATCTCGCTGCAGGTCGACTGGTTGCTGCGCCTCGATCCGGCCTATCTTCTCACCTACCCCTCCAATCTGCGCGGCCTGCTGGAGGCATTCCGCGCTGGCGGCACGACGCTGCCGAAGCTGCACGAGATCCGCACCATTGGCGAAACGGTGAGCGACGAGCTACGCCGGGACTGTCGGAATTACTTTGGGGCCAAGGTGACCGACCTCTACTCCTCCCAGGAAATCGGCTACCTCGCCCTGCAGTGCCCGGACAGCGGCCTCTATCATATCCAGGCGGAGGACGTGATGCTCGAGGTACTGGATGCCGAGGGGCGCCCCTGTCGACCGGGCGAGATCGGGCGCGTCGTGGCGACCGCGCTGCACAACTTCGCTACACCGCTGATCCGCTACGAGATCCGCGACTATGCCGAGGTGGGGCCGCCCTGCTCCTGTGGGCGCGGCCTGCCGACCTTGAGGCGCGTGGTCGGGCGCCAGCGCAATCTACTCGTCATGCCGAGCGGCGAGCGGCGCTGGCCGCTGGTCGGCTTCAAGGCCTATCGCGATATCGCGCCCATCGCCCAGTATCAGATCGTTCAGAAGAGCCTGGAGCGGATCGAGGTGCGGCTGGTCGCCGAGCGGCCGGTGACCGCCGAGGAAGAGGCGAAGCTGGGTAGCCTGATCCAGGGCTTCCTCGGGCATCCCTTCGCGCTCGATTTCGTCTATCGGCCCGACATTCCTCAGGGCCCGGGCGGAAAGTTCGAGGAATTCATCTCCGAGGTAGCGTGATACGACCGCAGCGTCCGGCCAGCGGCCGTAGATCTCTGCCTAATTTTTGTCACACCGGTCAGTAGAATCGCTTTGCTAGGAGACGAGGCGCGGTCGCGTCGCGCGCCGCCGCCGCGAGCGCCATTTCGAGGGAGGATTCCATGCTGCGCGAGCTCGCCCACCGCCTCTTTGCCGGTGAGGCGCGGAATCGCGCCGGCGACCGCTTGGAGGCCGACGGCTTGCGACCCGGCGCGATCTACGAGTACCGCAAGGAAGCGAACATGGTCGAGTGCGCCCGGGTCGTCGCCGTCGAGGACGACGCCTCTGGCGTCCCTCACATTCGGTTCGAGGTGACGCTGAGTTGCCGTGGCCGGATATTCGATTACGGACCGCGCACCATGGGCGCCCACACCTTCCTCGCGCGCTATCGCATGATCTCCGCCTAAATCGGGCTCAACCCGTACGGGTCGGAGCGGGAGTCACGGATCGATTCGATCCGATGCGGCTCCTGGGTGGCTTCTCCCCGCGTTCCAGCTGCCGACCTTTGCCAGCACGCCGGCCTCGAGGAAGCGCTTTCCCGGACCTGCTCTAGACGCGTTGGGCTGCCGCGGTAGGGTCCGGCGTCTGGCCCTCGGAGCGGGCGCGCAGGTGGCCGGTCCAGGCAAATTCGACCTTCTTCAGGACGTAGAGCAGACCGTACGACAGGACGATGTAAATCGCCGCCGTGGTGAGCCAAAGCGGGTAGGTCTGGAAGGTGTTGGCGATCATCACCCGTGCCACCCCTGTCAGGTCCATCAAAGTGATGACCGAAACGAGCGAAGTCGCCTGGAGGAGGAACACCACCTCGTTCGTGTAGGCCGGCAGCGCGAGGCGGAAGGCCTTGGGCAGGACGATGCGCCGATAGAGCAGCGCGCCCGACATGCCGCAGGCCCGCGCCGCCTCGATCTCGCCGAAAGGCACGGCGCGAATGGCGCCACGCAGTATCTCCGCCGTGTAGGCCGCAGTATTGAGTGTCAGCGATAGAATTGCGCAGAAGTAAGCGTCGCGAAAAAACACCCACAGGCCCCAATCCCGTAACGCTCCACTGAATTGGCCACTGCCGTAGTAGATGAGGAAGATCTGCACCAGAAGCGGGGTGCCGCGAAAATAGAAGATGTAGCCATAGACCGGCACCCATAGCAGCGGATTGCGGGCCTCGCGCATCAAGGCCAATGGCACGGCGAGGCAGAAACCGATCGCCAGGCTGAGCACCGTCAGCTCGAGCGTCAACCAGGCACCCGCGAGCAGTTGAGGCAAGCCTTCCCAGACGACCTCGAAGCGCATCATGGCTCAGGCCCTCCGCACGCCGCGTTCCGCCCAGACCTCGGCGCGCTTGATGATCGCCAACGACACGATCGTGATGGCCAGGAAGATCAGCGACACCAGGAAGAAGAAGGTGAAGGGCATGCGCGTCGGATTGGCGGCGATCTGTGCTGCACGGACCACTTCGGGCAGCTGGACGATCGACATCAGTGCCGTCGCCTTGATCAGCACCAGCCAGAGATTGCCGAGCCCCGGCAAGGCATAACGCCACATCTGCGGCAGGATGACGCGCCGCGCCGCCAGCAAGGGATTCATGCCGATCGCCCGCGCGGCCTCGATCTCGCCCCGCGGCACGGCGAGATATGCGCCGCGAAAGACTTCCGTGGCGAAGGCGCCATAAATGAATCCGAGGGTCCAAACTCCGGTGACGAAGCGGTTGACGTCGATGATCACTTCGTAACCGAAGCTGAGGAAGGCTTCTTGAATCAAGGTGGGCGTGCCGTAGTAGACGAGCAGAATCAGGACCAGCTCGGGCACGCCGCGCACGACTACGGTGTAGAACTCGGCAACTCCGAGTGCGGCTTTATTGTGCGAGAGCTTACCCCAGGCGCCGAGCAGGCCGAGGCCCAAGGCGACGAGAAGCGCCAGCGGGCCGACGACGAGGTTGACCTGTACGCCGTCCCACAGCATCCATCCGTAACCCTTGAGGTCGAGCATCGCGCTCCCGTGTTCGCCGTGCTGTCGTCTAAAACGGCGACGCCACCGCTCGCGTTCTCTATCGCGAGCGGTGGCGTCTCAGTGACCCGCTCGGCCTATGCGGCGCTTACTCGCCGTAGACGTCGAACTCGAAGTACTGGGCGTTGATCTTGGCGTATGTGCCGTCGGAGCGGATCTCGGCGATTGCCTTGTTGAAGGCCTCGCGCAGGTCGTCCTCACCCTTGCGGATCGCGATTCCGGCACCCTCGCCGTGGTACTGTGGATCGTTGTAGTCGGGGCCGACGAACTCGAAATCCTTGCCGGCGTCGGTCGCAAGGAAGCCGCCGTCGAGCGCCACCGAGTCCGCCATCACCAGATCGACGCGTCCGGCCTCGAGGTCCGCGTTGGCTTCTTCCTGGGTCGCGTAGACCTTGATCTCGACGTCTGGGAATTTGGCGCGCAGGAAGTTCTCGTGGATGGTTGCGCGCTGCACGCCCACGATCTTTCCCTTGATGCCTTCCGGCGTGCCGTCGAGGCCCGAACCCTTGCGGGCGACGAACTTGGCCGGCGTGTTGTAGTACTTCTCGGTAAAGTCGACCGCCTTCTTGCGCTCCTCGGTGATCGACATCGAGGCGATGATGGCGTCGTACTTCTTGGCGATCAGGCCAGGGATGATGCCATCCCAGTCCTGAACCACGAACTCGCATTCGAAGTTGGCGGCTTCACACAGCGCGTTGGCGATGTCGATATCGAAACCGACCAGCTTGCCGTTGTTGTCGATGTAGTTGAAAGGCGCATAGGCGCCCTCGGTGCCGATGCGCACCTTCTCGGCGGCGAGCGCCGAGCCGGCGGCCAGCGCAAACGCCGCTGCCGCGAATGTGGGGATAAGGAACTTTCTCATAAAGCGGACTCCCTGCTGTGGTTGAACCTTCTGTCTGTGGT
>JBOHKJ010000031.1:0-1947 GCA_050728975.1 Kiloniellales bacterium
CCCCCGGCCTGCCCGACGTGACGCGCGCCGGCGCGGGGCCGGAGACGATCGCGCGTCTCCCGGGCGGGCTGCGCGCCGCCTGCGCCGATCCGGCGCTGGCGCAAGCGCGCGAAGCGCTCCTGCTGACGGGAATCGAGATACTTCCGCGCGCGTCCTACGACAGCATTCCCGCGCTGGCGCGCGAGGCGGCCGCCCAGGGCTATCCCCGGCTTATCTGATAGGGGCCCGCCCGATAGCGTTGCCCTGATGAGGTTGCGTCTTCGGAAGTCGCGCTTATGCGCTGCGCCCGCTGCGCGGCGGCTCGCTGCGCTGCGCCTGGCCGCGCGCTGCGCTGCGCTCGCTGCCTTCGATCAGCGGCTGGAGCACCCCCCACAGCTGGTCGTACTCGGCGCGCAGCGTCGCCATGGTCTGGGCCGAGCCATTGCCGCTGCGCTCGGCCTTGATGAGCGCGTCGGCGATAAAGGCGAAGGCGCGGAGCTGGGCCAGCGTCACGCTCTGGCGCAGATGGGCGATCTGGCGCTCGGTCTCCAGCGCCGCCAGACGCTCGGCGCTGGGGTCGCCGTTCGCCTCGCCATTCCCGCGCTGACCGAAGTGCGCCACCCGGGCGCCGCCCGGCCCGCTGTCCGCGGTCTGCCCCGCAGGCGCGGCAGCGCTCTCGCTCGCCCCGCTCTGATCTGCCCCGCTCTGACTGGCCCCGCTCCGACTGGCCCTGCTCTGACTGGCCGGCGAATCCTGGTCCGGGGTGCCGGCGATGCGGAAGTCGCTGCGGGCATAGGCCTGCATCTGCTTGCGCGCTTCCAGCACGGCCGAGCTGCCGATCGCCCAGGCCAGGCGGGCCTCGCGGTTGGCGAAGCCGTGGCCCTCGATCTCGTCGTTGATCTTCTCCAGAACTGGGTCCACCGGCGCCCGATCCTATCGCCTTCCCACCCGCGTTTTTCCGATGATATCGACCGCCATGGCCCGCTCGCAACAAGGCATTGCGCCGAAAGCGCTCGGGCGGCAAGTTCCTGTCCTGCGTTAACCATCGACCGCGAGGCTCGCTGCGGATTTTCTGCCCGGCCCACGTCGTGAGGCGTGACCCCGGACAAGGCTATCGACTAAGGTCCGCCGGTCGTCCGATGGCGGCGGCCCGCCTGCGGGCCCCCGCATTCCCGGGCTCGAGAGTCCCGGGGGCTCGTGCGATCCCGGATTCAAGAGTGCCGAGCTGAAGGAGTGGAAGACCCTCGATGACTTCGCGTTTTGGAACCATCCTCGCCGTCTGCGTCATCCTGCTGCTGGCGGCCGGCGCGGCGACCTGGCTGCGCTACGGTAGCTTCGATCCCTGCGACTGGGCCGAGATCGACTTGGCCGAGGAGACCGGCTGGCCGCGGATCGCGGCGCGGGCCGACATTCGTGGCCGGATGCTGCTGGACGGCATCGCCGAGCCCGGCGTCCATGCCTGCCTGATGTCCTGGTGGGACATACGGGCGAACGGCGCCGCGGCGGCCTCCACCGCTCAGTAGCGGCCGGCGGCCGGGCGAGGGGGCCATGGCCGAGCCTACGCTGCCAAAACGCACGCTGCCCCAACGCACCTTGAGCGTCATTGTCCCGGTCAAGGACGCCGCGGCGACGCTTCCCAAGCTGCTCGGCCGCCTGACCGCGCTCCAGCCGCCGCCCGGCTGGCGGGTCGAGATCCTGGCCGGCCTCAATCCCTCGCGCGACGAGTCCGAGCTGCTGCTGCGGCGCCACGGCGTGAAGGTCGTGCGCTGCAACGTGCTGGGGCCGGCCGCGGCGCGCAACGCCGCTGCGCGTGCGGCGAGCGGACTGCTCTACTATTTCATCGACGCCGATGCCTGTCCGCAGGGCGACGACTTCTATCGCCGCCTGATCGGCTACGCGATCGGGCTCGCCAAGCGCGGCCGTTTCGGCGCCTACGGCGGGGCGATCCTGCTCGATCCGGCACAGGCC
>JBOHKJ010000032.1:0-10534 GCA_050728975.1 Kiloniellales bacterium
CCCGTGACCCTCGAGGAGATCAAGGTCCGCTACAAGATCCTGGTGAAGCGACTGCACCCCGATGCCAACGGCGGCGACAAGGCGGCGGAAGAGCATCTGAAGGTGATCAACCAGGCCTACAGCACGCTGAAGAGCGCCTGGGCCGACTAGCCGCCCGCCGGCGGGACCCCATCCGGAAAGAGTGAGCATGGCAACGCAATCCAATTCGACGGCCGCGAGCACGCGGCTTCCCGACATCACCATCTCGGTGCAGCAGACCTTCGGGCTCGACAGCGCCCTGCAGGTGCCGGCCTTCAGCCAGCCGAGCGAGCACGTGCCCGACATCGACGAGGCCTACCGCTTCGACCGCGACACCACCCTCGCCATCCTCGCCGGCTTTGCCTACAACCGCCGCGTCATGATCCAGGGCTACCACGGGACGGGCAAATCGACCCATATCGAGCAGGTCGCGGCGCGGCTCAACTGGCCCTGCATCCGCGTCAACCTCGACAGCCACATCAGCCGCATCGATCTGATCGGCAAGGACGCGATCGTGCTGCGCGACGGCAAGCAGGTGACCGAGTATCGCGAGGGGCTGCTCCCCTGGGCGATCCAGAACCCGACCGCGCTCGTGTTCGACGAGTACGACGCCGGCCGTCCGGACGTGATGTTCGTGATCCAGCGCGTGCTGGAAGTCGAGGGGCGTCTCACCCTGCTCGACCAGAACCGGATCGTGCGCCCGCATCCGGCATTCCGGCTTTTCGCCACCGCCAACACCATCGGCCTCGGCGACACCACCGGGCTCTATCACGGCACCCAGCAGATCAATCAGGGCCAGCTCGACCGCTGGCACATCGTCGCCACGCTGAACTACCTCGAGGAGAAGGAAGAGGTGGCGATCGTGCTGGCCAAGTGCCCCGACTTCGACACCAAGGACGGCCGCGAGACCATCTCTGCGATGGTGGCGCTCGCGGACCTGACGCGCAGCGGCTTCATCAACGGCGACATCTCGACCGTCATGAGCCCGCGCACCGTCATCTCCTGGGCCGACAACGCGCGCATCTTCAAGGACATCGGCTTCGCCTTCCGGGTCACCTTCCTCAACAAGTGCGACGAGGTCGAGCGGCCGGTGGTGGCCGAGTACTACCAGCGGTGCTTCGGCAGCGAATTGCCGGAGAGCGGCGTCAAGGCCCACCGGGTGTAAGGCCCAATCAGGTATGACGCCGGGCGGCCTCCGGCAACGCAGATGAGCGAGCGAACCAGCCCCCTCGAGCAGTTCCGGCAGGCGACCGCAGCGGTCTTGCGCGCCATCGCCCGGCGCGACGATCTCTCGGTCGCCTTCGCGCCGAGCGGCCAGGGCCTGGTCGGCAAGGAGGCGCGCCTGCCCTTGCCGGGCCGCGACCTCCCCTCCGAGGAGGCGTCGCTGACGCGCGGCGAGGCAGATGCCATCGCGCTCAAGCTGCGCCACCACGATCCCAAGCTGCACCAGAGCCGCCGGCCCAGCGCCGAGGCGGCACGCGACATCTACGACGCGGTCGAACAGGTGCGCTGCGAGGCGCTCGGCATGCGGCGCATGGCCGGTGTCGCGAGCAATCTCGACAGCGCGCTGCAGCAGCGCCATAGGGCGCGCGGACTCAATCGCGCCGCCAGCCGCGAGGACGCACCGCTGGTCGAGGTGCTGCGGGTGCTGGCCCGCGAATCCATGACCGGCATGGCGCCGCCGCCGACCGCCAAGGCGATGCTCGATCTCTGGCGCGGAAGCCTCGACCCCAAAGTGCTGACCGACCTGAAGGCGTTGGCCGCGCACGCAGATAATCAGGAACGCTTCGCGGAGGTGGTGCGCCAGCTGCTCACCGACCTCGACATCGAGATCGGCATCGAGGAAGACGCGCCCGACGACCAGCAGCAGGACGAGGACAGCGAGGAGGGCGACCAGCAGAAGTCCGAATCCGAGAGCGAGGGCGGCGAGCAGGATTCCGCCGAAGCCAAGGCCCGCATGGAGGCGGCGCTCGGCGAGGCCAGCGAGGCCGAAGGCGACGACGAAGGCGGCAGCGACGCCGACGGCGAGATGATGGCCGGCGCCGGCGAGGAAGAGCCGGGCAAGCCCGGCCGTCCGCAGCGCTACGACCGCGGCCGCAACGAGCCCGACGCCGAGCACTATCACCCCTTCACTGCCGAGTTCGACGAGATCGTCGAGGCGCCGGATCTTTGCGACCCCGACGAGCTGACCCGGCTCCGCTATCTGCTCGACCAGCAATTGGCGCATCTGCAGGGCGTGATCGCACGGCTCGCCAACCGCCTGCAGCGGCGCCTGCTGGCCAAGCAGACCCGGGCCTGGGACTTCAACCTGGACGAGGGCATCCTCGACACCGCGCGTCTCGCCCGCATCGTCGCCAGCCCGACCCACTCGCTCACCTACAAGCAGGAGAAGGAGACCGAGTTCCGCGACACCGTGGTCTCGCTCCTGATCGACAACTCGGGCTCGATGCGCGGCCGGCCGATCACGGTCGCCGCCATGAGCGCCGACATCCTGGCGCGCACGCTGGAGCGCTGCGGAGTCAAGGTCGAGATCCTCGGCTTCACGACGCGCATGTGGAAGGGCGGACAATCGCGCGAGCGCTGGATCGCCGCCGGCAAGCCGTCCAATCCGGGACGGCTCAACGATCTTCGTCACATCGTCTACAAGTCGGCCGACGCGCCCTGGCGGCGGGCGCGCAAGAACCTCGGCCTGATGCTGCGCGAGGGCATCCTGAAGGAGAACATCGACGGCGAAGCGCTGCTCTGGGCGCACAGCCGCCTGGTCGGGCGGCCCGAGCAGCGCCGCATCCTGATGGTAATCTCCGACGGCGCGCCGGTCGACGATTCGACGCTCTCGGTCAATCCCGGCAACTACCTGGAGCGCCATCTGCGCGAAGCCATCGCCTACATCGAGAACCGCTCGCCGGTCGAGCTGATCGCGATCGGCATCGGCCACGACGTGACGCGCTACTACCGCCGCGCGGTGACCATCGTCGACGCCGAGCAGCTCGGCGGCACGGTGATGGAGAAGCTGACCGAGCTGTTCGACGAGACTCCGAGCTATCGTCCCGAGCCGCGCCGCGTCGTCGGCCGGCTGCACTAGGCCAAGCCTGAAACCAAAAAAGGCCCGCGTAGGATGCGGGCCTTCTTGCTGTCGGAAAGTGCGCGAACTTAGGCGGCGCTCTCCTGGGCCCTGAGGATCGAGCGCTTGACCGCCAGCGCCTTGCGGCCGAGCTCGGCATCCGGGGTCGAGAGCAGAAAGGCGTCGAGACCGCCGCGCTTCTCGATGGTGCGGATCGCCTTGGTCGTCAGGCGAAGCGGCACCGTGCGGCCGAGCGTATCGCTCAGCATCGAGGCATGCTGCAGGTTCGGCAGGAAGCGCCGGCGGGTCTTGTTGTTGGCGTGGCTGACGTTGTTGCCGGACTGAACGCCGGTTCCCACGTAGTCGCAGCGGCGGGCCATGGCTGCCCCCTCGATCTTTGAAAACACAGGGAAAACAAAGCTTTTGCCGCCGGGTGGGCGGACCCTTGCCGGCGGCGGGGCTTTCTAGGCCAGGGCGCCCGGAAGGTCAAGGCGAAAGGCGGCCGGAAGCGCCCAAAGCCGGGGGCTTCCGGCGGGCCGCTAAGGGCTCGGTCCGGGCAATTGAGCAGCCAGCAGGCGCCGGACCGCAGCCGCCGGCGCCAGGGTCCCGGCGGCCACTTCGGCCTCCAGACGGGCCAATTCGGCCTCTACGCCGGGCTGGGCGCGGAGCGCCGCCAGCAGGCTCTCGCCGAGCTCCTTCCAGAACCAGGCGCGGGCCTGGCCGGCCCGCTTGTGGGCGAGCGCGCCCGCCTCTTCGAGCGCCTTGCGGTGCTCCTGGAGCGCCGCCCAGATCTCGGCCAGGCCCTGGCCCGTCAAGGCCGAGCACTTCAACACCCTGGGCCGCCAGTGGGGCGTGGCCGGGCGCAGCAGCTGGAGCGCTTCCTGGTAGTCGGCGGCGGCACGGCTGGCGGCCGACTCCAGCTCGCCATCGGCCTTGTTGACCAGCACCAGATCGGCCAGCTCGACGATGCCTTTCTTGAGGCCCTGGAGGACATCGCCGCTACCGGGCTGCAGCAGCAGCACGAAGACGTCGACCATGTCGGCGACCGCCACCTCCGACTGGCCGACGCCGACCGTCTCGACGATCACGATATCGAAGCCGGCGGCTTCGCAGGCCAGCAGCGCCTCGCGGGTGCGGCGCGCCACGCCGCCAAGGCTGCCGCCGCTCGGCGAGGGGCGAATGAACGTATCGGCGTGGGCCGCCAGGCTCTCCATGCGGGTCTTGTCGCCGAGGATCGAGCCCTTGCTGCGCGGCGAGGAGGGATCGACCGCCAGCACGGCGAGGCGATGCCCGGCTTCCACCAGCTGCAGCCCGAGGCGCTCGACAAGCGTCGACTTGCCGACGCCGGGCGAGCCGGAGATGCCGATCCTGAGCGCGCCGCCGCTATGCGGCAGCAGGGCCTCGAGCAGGGCCTCGGCGGCGGGGCGATGGCCCGGCCTGGTCGATTCGATGAGGGTGATGGCGCGGGCGAGCGCACGCCGGTCGCCGGACAGCACTTCCGCGACGAGCTTTTCCGTTTGCTCTGGGCCGGCCTCGGTGGCCCTCGGCGCCGGAACAGCGCCGCGCTTCATGCCGCGCCGGCGGCTGCTTCGTCCGCCCCGTCGTCGCGCGCTTCGTCGAAAGCCGTCTCGTCGCGCTCGGCAGCCGCCTTCTGCTGGCGCCGCCACATCGCGGCGTAGACGCCGTCGCGAGCCAGCAGGTCGCGATGGCGGCCGCGCTCCACCACGCGGCCCGCATCGAGCACCAGGATGTCGTCGGCCTCGACCACGGTCGAGAGGCGGTGAGCGACCATGACGGTGGTGCGGTTGCGCGAAATGTCGCGCAGCCGCTCCTGGATCTCGCGCTCGGTCCGGGTGTCGAGCTGCGAAGTCGCCTCGTCGAACAGCTGGATCGCCGGCTCCTTCAGTACCATGCGGGCGAGCGCCACGCGCTGCTTCTCGCCGCCGGAGAGCTTGAGGCCGCGCTCGCCGACCACCGTTTCGTAGCCGTCCGGCAAGGATTCGACGAAGCGAGCCAGTCGCGCCACCTCGGCGGCCTGGCGCATCTCCGCTTCGCTCGCATCGGGGCGGCCATAGAGGATGTTGTAGGCGAGCGTGTCGTTGAACAGCACGGTATCCTGCGGCACGACGCCGAAGACGCGGCGCAGCGAATCCTGCGTCACAAGGGCGATATCCTGGCCGTCGATCAGGATGCGGCCCCCGGACGGCTCGTAGAAACGGAACAGCAGGCGGCCGACCGTGGTCTTGCCGGCGCCGCTCGGGCCGACGATGGCGAGCGTCCGCCCGGCCGGCACCTCGAAGGAGACCTCGTTCAGGATCGGCCGGCGCGGATCGTAGCCGAAGGAAACCTTCTCGAAGCGTATCGAGCCGCCGTCGACGTCGAGCGGTCGCGCGCCGGGCTTGTCGCGAATTTCCGGCTCGAGTCGATAGAGCTGGTACATGACCTCCATGTCGATCAGCGACTGCTTGATCTCCCGGTAGATCATGCCGAGCATATTGAGCGGCACCGAGAGCTGGATCACGTAGGCGTTGACCATCACGAAGTCGCCGACCGTCATGGTCCCTGCGACGACTCCCATTCCGGCCAACAGCATCAAGCCGATCATGCCGGCGACGATGACGATCGCCTGGCCGCTGTTCAGGACCGCAAGGCTCAGCTTGCTCTTGATCGCCGCTTCTTCGTAAGTCCGCAGCGCCTCGTCGTAACGCTGCGCTTCGTGTTCCTCGTTGTTGAAGTACTTGACCGTTTCGTAGTTGAGCAGGCTGTCGATCGACTTGGTGTTGGCGTCGCCGTCGGCATCGTTCATGATGCGGCGGTACCTGATCCGGGCCTCGGTCACCAGGAAGGTGAAGGCGATATAGGCGACGATGCTGGCAAGCGTAATGGCGGCGAAGCGCCAGTCGAACAACGCCCAGAGGATGCCCGCCACCAGCAGGATCTCGATCAGCGTCGGCACGACGTTGAAGAGAAAGTAGAACAGCAGAAACTCGATTCCCTTGGTGCCGCGGTCGACGGCGCGGCTCAAGGCACCGGTCTGGCGCTCCAGATGGAACCGCAGCGACAGGCGATGGAGGTGGCGAAAGACGTTCAAGCCCACCTGGCGCACCGCGTTCTCGGCGACCCGGGCGAAGAGCGTGTCGCGAAGCTCGATGAAGAGCCGATTGCCGATGCGCGCCGCACCGTAGGCCAGCAGCAGGCCGAGCGGCAGCGCGACCGCGAGGCTGCCTTTCGGATTGAGGGTGTCGACGGCCTGCTGGAGCAGCGGTGGCACCGCGAGGCTCAGCAGCTTGGCGGCGACCAGCATCGCGACCGCCGCGCCGACCCGAAGCTTGAGGTCGCCGCGGTTGCGCGGCCAGAGATACGGCAAAAGGCGATAGAGAATGGTCAGCTGGTCGCTCAGCCGGCCCGTCACGCCCTCGATCTCAGCGTCGCCATTTTCGGCGGTCCATTTGGAGCCGCGCCGACGCACTATTGAGGTCGCCTCACCGAACGCGATAGCAAGAGGTAGAGCTTACCGACGTCGGCGGTCAGGAAAGTGGCACTCAAGATCTGCTCCGGGTCGCAGGAACCGGCCTGTTCAAGCAGAGAGTCGAACTGGCCCAAATAGCGCGACACCAGATTACGGAATCGCTCGTCGTCGGCAAAGCGCTTCTCGATCTTGGGCGCGCTGAAGCGGTCGCCGAGGCGCATCAGGCGGCGCGCGAAAACCGAACGGTCGCCCTTGCGGAAGCGTTTCCAGATCTCTTCCGGGATATCGTCCTCAATCAGCTTGTGGATATCGATCGCCGCCGAGTTCAGGTCCTCGATCATGACGGTCGCGGAGCGCAGGAACATATCGCGCCGGTTCTCGTGCTCGCGCTGCGACAGCTCTCGAGCCTGGATCGCCGCGGTCTCGGAGGCGCGGGTCAGCTCGCGCGCCTGATCGCGGAAGCCGCGTTCGGTCTCCACCGCGCGCTTGTAGGCGGCCTCTACCGACTGGGCCAGGGTTACGGCGCCGGCCTCGAGCGCACCGGAGAGCTCCTCGCTGCGCTCGAGCGCGCGGCTGGCAGCGGTCGCCAGCCCGTCGGCCAGAATGCCGACCTTGCCGGTCAGGCGCTCGATCCGCGCTTCGGCGGTGTCGGCGGCCTTGCCGAGCACGCCGGACTGGGTGCGCAGCTCCTCGCCGAGCGCCGCGGAAGCCTCGCGCGCCGCGGCCCCGGTGGCGGCCAGCAGCTGCGCCTGCTCGGTCGTCTGGGCGCGCAGGGTAGCGATCTGACGCTCCAGGTCGGCGATCAGGCCGCGCAGCGAAGCCGTCTCCTCGCCGGTCGCGCGGCGCAGCTCGGCTGCCGAATCGAGGGCCTGGCAGGCCGCCTGGTCGAGCGTCTGGCTCTGGCGCCCGAAGGCGGCAGTCGCACCCTCGCCGCGGGCCACCGCCTCGCGCGCGCTTTCGGCGACCTGCTCGCCCTGCCGGGCCACCGCCTCCCCGCTGCGCTCGATGCTGGCGACCGCCTTCTCGGCGGTCTCGCGCAACCCCCCGGCGTGGCGCCGCAGCGCCTCCTCGGCGAGCCGCGAATGGTCGACCAGACGGTTGCCGGCGGCGACCAGCGCTTCTACTTCGGGCTTGATCGCCTCGCCGGCGGCGCCGAGGCGCGCTTCCACCTCGTCGGCGGTCGCGGCCAACTGCCCGGCGCCCGACTGGCTGGCAGCGACGACCTTGGCGGAAGCGGCTTCCGCGCCCTCCACCAGATCGGCGGCGGCGCGGGTCGCGGTGTTGTTGACCAGCTCGGCCTGGGCGACGAAGGAGTCGCGCATGTCGCGCGCCCGGCCGGCCGCGCTCTCGAAGGCGCTGCGCAGCTCCTCGCTTTCGCTCTTCAGCGAGTCCTTGATCGAGCGCGTGCGCTCGCCGAGGTCCTCACTGAGCCGCGCCAGGCGGTCGCGCTCCTCCGCCAGGGTCGCGCGGAAGGCTGCGCTGTCGCCTTCGGTCTTGGCGAAGAGCGTCTCCAGACGTTCGGCGGCGGCGGACAGCTGGCGGGAGATCTCGCCCAGCCGCTCGCTGGAGGTCTTGGTCATCTGCGCGAAGACGCCGGTCTCGGCCGCCAGTTCGTGGCGCACCGCCTCAAGCGACTCACGGCTGCTTTCGCCGACAGCGAGCAAGGCCTGACGCTCGCTTTCCAGGCGCTGAACCGCGACCGTGCTCTTGCGCTCGGCCACGCTGGCCGCCTCTTCGAGCGCGGCCACCGGCGGCGCCAGCGACGCGGCGACGGCCGCTGCGGTCTCGCGGGCCCGCGCGCCGGACTCGTCGAGAAAGCCGACATGACTGTCGACCAGGTTGCGAGTCTCGTCCATCAGCTCGCCGAGCGCCCTACGGATCGCGGCGATCTCGTCCCGATGCTCGCCGATCAGAGTCTTGAGGCCGTCCCGCTGGGCGCCGAGCGCCGTAGCACCGGCCGAGCGGTTTTCGGCCAGCATCTCGCCGAGGCGCTTGCCCGCCGCTTCGACATCGGACAGCTGGCCGGCGAGCGCGTCTCCGGTCTCCTGGCGCAGACTGGCGAGCGCGCTGGCGCTGGCGTCGCGGCTCTCGGCCAGCAGGGTGGCCAGACGCTTGCCCGCCGCCTCGATCTGGGAGAGGTGCACGGAGAGGGACTCCGCCGTGGCGTCGCGATCGGCCGCCAGGGCCTCGGCGTTGGCGGCGCGCGCCTCTCCGAGGATATCGCCGAGCCGCTTGCCCGCCACTTCGATGTCGGCCAGTTGGCCGGCGAGCGCCGCGGCGGTCTGATTCCGTGCCTGGGCGAGGGCGGCGGCGTTGGCGGTACCGCTTTCCGCGATGGTTTCGGCAAGCCGCCTCCCGGTCGTCTGAATCTCTGCGAGCTGGCTCGACAGGGCGTCGGCCGCCGCCTTCTGGGATTCCGCGAGCGCGGAGTCGTTGGCGGATCGACTCTCGGCCAATGCCGCAGCAAGACGCTCGCCCGCCGCTTCGATGTCGGCCAGTTGGCTTGCCAGCGCCGCGGCGGTTTCGCCGCGCGCCTTGGAGAGCGTCGCTGCGTTGGCGTTGCCGCTTTCGGCGATGGTTTCGGCGAGCCGTCTGCCGGTGGTCTGAATCTCTGCGAGCTGGCTCGACAGCGCATCGGCCGCCGCCTTCTGGGATTCGGCCAGTGCCGTCTCGTTGGCGGTGCGACTCCCGGCCAGCGTCGCGGCCAAACGCTCGCCCGCCGCTTCGATCTCGGCCAGTTGTCCCGAGAGGGCCGCAGCCGTCGCCTTCTCGGCACTGGCGAGCGCCGTCTCGTTGGCGGTGCGACTCCCGGCCAGCGTCGCGGCCAAACGCTCGCCGGCTGCCTCGATGTCGGCCAGCTGGCTCGCGAGCGCGGCAGCGGTATCCGAGCGCGCCTTGGCGAGCGCCGACGCGCTGGCGTCGCTGCCTTCGGCAATGGTCTCGGAAAGGCGCCTGCCGGTCGCTTGAACCTCGGCCAGCTGGCTGGAAAGGGCATCGGCCGCCGCCTTGTGCGACTCCGCCAGTGCGGACTCGTTGGTCGTTCGGCTCTCGGCGATCGTCGCCACAAGGCGCGCGCCCGCGGCTTCGATGTCGCTCAGCTGGCCGGCCAGCTCTTCGGCGGCCTCCTTGCGGGCCTTGGATAGCACCGAGGCATTTGTCGCACCGCTCTGGGCGAGCGTATCGGCAATGCGCTTGCCGGCGGTCTGGATCTCCGCCAGCTGACCGGCGAGCGCGTCGGCGGTCAGCTTGCGCGTATCGGACAACGCGGCAGCGTTGGCGATGCGACTTTCGGCGAAAGTCTCGGTGAGACGCTTTCCGGCGTCCTGGATCTCGGAGATCTGGCCTGACAATGCGGCCACCAGAGAGTCGCGTTCGGCGGCGAGGGCGCGCGCGCGCTCGGCGCGGTTCTCCTCCAGCGCTTCGGCAAGGCGCCCGCTCGCCGCGTCGATCTCGCTCAACTGGACCGACAGCGCTTCGGCGGACTCGGTCCGGGCTTCCGCCAGCGCGTTGGCATTGGCGACGCGGCCGCGTTCGAGAGCCGCGTTCATGCGACGTGCCGAGCCTTCGATCTCGGCAAGCTGGTTCGCGAGCGTCGCGGCGGCTTCCTGCTGGGACTCGGACAAGGCGGTGGCGTTTGCGGCGCGGCTCTCGGCCAGCGTTGCGGTAAGACGCTCGCCTGCGCCCTGGACGTCCGCCAGCTGAGCGGCCAGCGCCGCTGCGAGCTCCTTCTGGGATTCGGCGAGTGCGCCGGCATTTTCAGAGCGGCTGCGTTCCAGCGCTCCGGTGAGACGCCGTCCCATGGACCCGATCTCGGACAGTTGCGCGGCCAGCGCCTCGGCGGTCGTCTGCTGCTGCTCGGCGAGCGCGCTCGCGTTGTCGGCACGGGATTTCTCCAGCGCTTCGGCGAGGCGCTGGCCCGCGGCCTCGATCTCGGCCAGTTGGCTCGCCAGCGCCTGACCGGTCTCCGCCCGCGTGGACGAGAGGGT
>JBOHKJ010000033.1:0-14423 GCA_050728975.1 Kiloniellales bacterium
GCTCGGCGAGCAATATCGGTCCGGCCGAGGAAAAGAATCGGGAATCCGCCATGACTGGTCCTTGCTAGCGCCGCGCAGGGGTGACCGCCGAAGCCCGCTCGCCGAGGGGCCGTCGGCCGGCCCGGGCGACCGTGCGGCGCAGATGCATCCCTCCGAGGAAGAATAGCCTCCGTCCCAGGGAAGGCAAACGCCGCTTAATTCCCGAGACTTGGGAGGTCTACCTGAACCAGCGTCTCGTTGAGCCGCTTAATAACGTCCTCGGTGATATCGTATTCGGGCTTGAAGAGGATAGCCGCCGACCCGTTCAGAACCAGGTCGAAGCCGCGCGCGGTGGCGATATCGCTCGCCACCTTCGTGATGGATTTCTGGATTTGGGTCAGGCCGCCGGCAAAGAGCTGATCGATCGACCGCTTCTTGCCCTGGGCGTCGCGCTGTAGCGCCGCGACCCTTTGCTCTAAATCGTTGCGCTTCTGCGCAAAGATCTCGGCCGAGAGGACGGTGCGCTGGCGCACCAGCTCCTGGTTTGCCACGCGGAGCTCTTCCTCCTCCTTGCGCAACTCGTCCTGATAGCTGCCACGCAGAGTCTCGATTCGCTCTTGGAGCGACTGCACCGCCGTGGAATCCCGCATCACCCGCTGAACGTCGATGACGGCGATCAGGGGCGCAGTCAGTTCCGATTGAGCGGCCGCAGGGTAACCGGGCAGCGGAATCGCGGCAAAGACCAGCGCCGCCACGCCAACCTGCATCAGCGCCCGAAGCGCTCGACTGGGCAAACCCGGCATGGGTCTAAAATTGTGTGCCGAAGCTGAAACTCAAGATCTCAGTTTCGTCGAACTCCTCTTTGTTCACGGCAAACCCGAGATCGAGCACCAAGGGCCCGAAGGGCGAGTTCCAGGAAACGCCGGTTCCAACGGCAACGCGCGGCGACGCCTCGTCCTGGATCTGCACGCCGGCCAGTTCCCCGTCTACATCCCAAGTCGAGCCCACGTCGGTGAACAGACGGCCGCGGACATTGAGATCCTCCGGCAAGCCGATCGGGAAGCTGAACTCGAGAGTCCCCGTATAGAACTGCTTGCCGCCCAGCGCGTCGTCCGTAACCCCATCGCGAGGCCCGACGCCGGCCGGAGCGAAGCCACGCAAGCCACTGCCGCCAAGGAAGAAGCGATCGCTGATCCTGGTGTCCTGCCCGAGGCCCAGGATATGTCCGACCTCGCCCCTGACGCTGGCCGTGTAGTCTTCCGCAAAGGTCACGTAGTAGCCGCCGCCCACCGAATTCTTGATGTAGTAGACATCACCGCCAACGCCTGCATATTCGTTCCGCAGGCGCACGACCAAGCCTTCGCGAGGATCGAATCGCGAATCGCGCGTGTCGTACGCGATTTCCTGGCTGATTGACGATTCGAGGGCCCTCCCCTCCTCGTTCTTGACTAGCAGCGACGCGTCGTTTTCGACGTTGTCGATTTCCTTGTTCTCGAGCGTATAGCGAAGCACTTGGCGAATGTTCTCGGTCAGGTTATAGCCGGCACGCAACGAGCCGCCGGTCCGCGTCTCGTCGAAAGAGCTTTCTTCCTGCTCGTTGATGATGCGGAACACGTCGAAGCCGGCGGCAAGGTTGCGGTCCAGAAAGTAAGGCTCGGTGAAGGAGAGATCGAGCTGCGAGCGCTCGCCGGACACCGAGACACCGACCCGCACGTCTTGACCTCTGCCGAGAAAGTTTCGCTCGCGCAGCCCCACCGTGCCGATGGGCCCCACGTCCGTAGAAAAGCCGGCGCCGAAGCTGAGATCGCCCGTCGACTGCTCTTCGACCGTCACTTTGATAATCGTCTTGTCTTCGGCGGTACCCTGATCGTTGACGATTTCGACCGAGCTGAAGAATCCGAGGTTCTGGATTCGCTGCCGCGAGCGTCGCACTTTCGAAGTATTGAATGCGTCGCCCTCCACCAAGCGCATTTCCCGCCGCACCACGCGATCGAGCGTTCGAACGTTGCCTTCGATATCGATCCGCTCGACAAAGACCTTGGGGCCCTCGTTGATCTCGTAGTTGATATCGATGGTGAGATTGTCGCGATCTCTGGTCGCACGAGGGCGGATTTCGACGAAGGCATATCCGAGGTTGCCGACGATCTCCGTCAAGCCGTCGACGGTCGTCTCGATCGCGGTGGCATCGTAGGTCTCGCCTTCCTCGGTCAAGAGGCTGTCGCGCAAGGCGTCCGGGTCGAGATTGCGCAGCGACGTCGTGATATCGATCGTTCCGAAGGTGTACTGGGCGCCTTCCTCGACCGTGAAGGTGACGATGAAGCCGTCGCGCTCGGGCGTCAACTCCGCGACGACCGACAATACCCGGAAGTCGGCGTAGCCCTCGCTCAGATAAAAGCGGCGCAGCAGCTCCCGGTCGAAAGTCAAGCGATCCGGATCATAGGTGTCAGCGGTGCTGAAGATTCGCCAGAAGGCCTCTTCGGCGGTCGCAATCTGACTTCGCAGATCGCCATCCGAAAAGACCCGATTGCCGACGAAGTTGATTGCCTTGATGGACGTCAGCGGGCCTTCGTTGATCTCGAACACCAGATCGACACGATTCTGCGGCAGCTGAATTACCTTCGGCTCCACCGAGACAGCGAAGCGGCCGGAGCGTCTATAGATCTCCAAGATGCGCTGAGAGTCGTTTTGCACGCGCGTTCGGGTAAACACGATCCGCGGCCTGAGCTCGATTTCGTTCTGCAGCGTCTCGTCGTCGAGGCGCTCATTGCCCTCGAAGGCGATCCGGTTGATGATCGGATTCTCGACTACCGAAACGATGAGCGTGTCACCCTCCCGTCGCATGGTGACGTCGGCGAACAGGCCGGTAGAAAAGATGTTCTTCAACGATTGGTCGAGCTTCAACGGGTCGAAGGGCTCGCCCGGATTGACGCGCATGTAGGAACGAACCGTCTCCGGCTCGATGCGCTGCGTACCTTCGATACGGATTTCCTGGATGTTGCCGCCGGAAAGCGACTGCGCCAAAGCCGGCGCTACGGCCATCAGGCCTGCCAGCCACAACACTAGCCCGGCGATTGCCGCAAGCGGCACCCTGAACACGTCTTCCGTCCCCCCGTAGCCGTCGCTTTTATCGGCGGACGACCGATCCCCTCAAGAGCCGAAAAGCCCCAAATGGTCCAAATCGTTCAAGGTCGCGAACAGCATCAAGCTGAATACCAAAGCCAAGCCGATCCTGAAACCGTATTCTTGGGCCCGCTCGCTCAACGGCCGCCCGCGCGCCGCCTCGATGGCGTAGAACAGGAGATGCCCTCCATCTAGCATGGGAATCGGAAAAAGGTTTATGAGTCCAAGGTTTAGGGACAGAATTGCCATAAAGAAAACAACCGCGCCGAAGCCGAACTCGGCGACCTGACCGGACATCTGGGCGATCCGGATCGGCCCGCCCAGCTGATCGGCGTCACGAGCCCCGACGATCATCTCCCCCAGCGCCTCCAGCGTGACCCAGGTCATGGAAGCGGTTTCGGAAACCGCTTCGACCATGGCCGTCAAGGGACCCAGCTCCCGGTATTCCACCCCGCCGCTGCTGATTCCCAGCAGGCCTATCTCCAGATCGTTGCCGAAGCTGTCGGCGATCGTGGTGCGACTCGGAACCGCTTCGAGATCGAACGACTCGCCGCCGCGCTCGATCGTCAGGACAAGCCGTTCGCCGGGCCGGTCGCGAACGATCTGCTGAAGATCCTCGAAACGATCGATGCCAGCCCCGTCGACCGCTACGATCCGGTCACCGGCCAGAAGGCCGGCCGCCGCCGCCGCGCTGTCTGGCTGCACCGCCGCTACCAGCGATGGCGTGTAGGGTTGACCGGTGGTCCAGAACAGGCCGGCCAGAAGAACGATTGCGAGCAGGAAGTTGGCGATCGGTCCTGCGGAAACGATCGCAACGCGCTGGCCGAGCGGCCGCCCCGCCAAGGTCTGCGCACGCTCCTCCGCGGTAAGCCCGTCCGCCTCACCGGGCTGGCTGGCCGCGTTGGCATCGCCCATCATCTTTACGTAGCCGCCGAGCGGAACCAAGCTGAACTTCCAACGCGTCCCGTGGCTGTCGCTCCAGCCGAACAGCTCCGGGCCGAAGCCAACCGAAAAGACCTCAATGCGCACGCCGTTGCGCCTGGCCACAAGGTAGTGGCCCATCTCGTGGACGAAGACGATCACTGTCAGGATCGCCAGGAACGGCAGAACGATATCAACGCCGCCGCTCAGGACGAGCTGCCAGCCTTGATTCAAAAGGTCCATAATTCAAAGCCTTGGGGACGTGGGGCGGGTCCTTCGAGGGGCCGCAACTATAGGGGTTCGAACAGTCTCGAACAAGTTCGAGCACGACGGCGGAAAGTGCGCGCTCAGGCCCTTCCGGCGATCACCTCGCGGGCCAGCAGACGCGCGTGGCGGTCGGCCTCGACGACAGCCTCAAGACCGGACAGCGGGCCCAGCGTGGTCCGGTCGAGGGTTTCGGCAACCACGTCCGCGATGGCAAGGAAACCGAGCCTGCCGGAGAGAAAGCCTCCGACAGCAATCTCGTTGGCGGCGTTCAGGACCGTGGGCGCGGTTCCCCCGCTCGCCAAGGCTTGCCGCGCCAGATCCAGCGCCGGAAAGCGCTCGGGATCGGGACGCTCGAACGTAAGGCTGCCGACCTCGGCCAGATCGAGGCGGCGTACAGGTGCCGCCATGCGGCCCGGCCAAGCCAGCGTATAGGCGATCGGGGTCCTCATGTCCGGCTGTCCGAGCTGGGCCAGGACTGAGCCATCGATATAGGCGACCAGCGAGTGAACCACCGACTGGGGGTGGACCAGAACCTCCACCCGCTCCGCCGGCAGGCCGAAAAGGTAGCTGGCCTCGATCACCTCCAGGCCCTTGTTCATCATGGTCGCCGAGTCGACTGAGATCTTAGGCCCCATCTCCCAGTTGGGATGCGCAATGGCTTCCTTCGGGGTGGCACGTTCCATGGCCTCGTGGCTGGCCGTGCGGAAGGGCCCACCGGAAGCCGTCAGCATGATGCGGTCCACGGTCTCCGGCCGCTCGAGGTCGAGGACTTGGAAAATCGCGTTGTGCTCCGAATCAACCGGCAGCAGGGTCGCCTTGTGGCGCGTCACCTCGGCGGTCATCAGCGCTCCCGCGCAGACCAGTGTCTCTTTGTTGGCGAGCGCGACCACCACGCCGCGCCTGATAGCCTCGAGCGTCGCCGGAAGGCCTGCAGCACCGACGATCGCTGCCATGACCCAGTCCGCCGGACGTTGCGCAGCCTCTGCGACCGCCTTCGCGCCGGCCGCGACTTCGGTCCCGCTGCCGCTCAGCGCATCCTTCAATGCGCGGTAACAATCAGGGTCAGCGACCACTGCCACCTTAGGTCGGAAACGTCTTGCCTGCTCGGCCAACCGTGCGACGTTCCGATGCGCGGTCATGGCCTCTATCTCGAAGATTTCGCTCTGGCGCCCGATCAAGTCCAACGTGTTGACGCCGATCGAGCCCGTCGATCCAAGGATAGTGACGCGTCGTGGCGCGCTTGTCGGTGCAGGTTGGTGCGAGGCCAAGGCCATCGAGCGTTCTTCTCACTGCCTCTTTCGATCGTCTTAGAGCTGCAGCCAGACGAAGGCAGCAGCGACAAGCGAGGCGGCCAACAAGCCGTCGACTCGGTCGAGCAGGCCGCCATGTCCAGGGATCAGGCGACTGGCGTCCTTGGCCCCGAAACGGCGTTTCAACGCCGACTCGAGAAGATCGCCCGATTGCTCGACAATGGCAAGGGCGGCACCGGCCAGCGCAATGCGCCAGGGGTTCAAGTCCATCAGAGCACCAGCGACGAAACCCACCGCAATTGCCGCAAAAACCCCACCGGCGAGCCCCGACCAGGTCTTCTTCGGCGAAATCGCAGGCGCCAGCTTCGGCCCGCCGAGGCTCCGGCCGACCAAATAGGCCATGCTGTCGGTCGCCCAAACGGTCGCCAGCAGCCACAGCACTAAATCGCGACCCGAGTCAGGGATCAGGCGCAGCCAGAGAAAAGCGAGATGCGCTGCCGACAGGTAGAGCACACCGAACGCCAGCCAGCGACCTTCGACGGGTGTTTCGCGAGTGGCTAGCAGTAGTGCCGCCATGGCGCCAAACGCAACCAGCCAATAGGCCACAGCGAAAGCGCCAAGAATGCCAAGCAGCGCCGAAGCCACGACCGCGGCGATGGCGACAAGGGCGCTCGTGCCCAGCGCACCGTTGCTGCAAAGGCGCGCCCACTCCCAGACTGTCACGCCCGCGGACAACAGGATCAACAGCTCGACGAAGGGTCTACCGAACCAGATCGCCGCCAGAACAGGAGGCGCGAGGACGAGCGCCGCGGCCAGTCTGGTCGCGAAGGGGGCGGGATCAGCCTGTAGAGACAATGGCACCGTAGCGCCGCTCGCGCCTCTGGAACTCGTGCACCGCATCCTTCAGATCCTGCTCGGAAAAATCCGGCCAGAGACGGTCGAGGAACACGAACTCGCTGTAGGCGGACTGCCACAACAGGAAATTGCTGATACGCTTCTCGCCACTGGTGCGAATCACCAGATCCGGATCCGGAACTCCGCGGGTAGCGAGCGAGCCGGCAAATGTCGCCTCGTCGATGTCGTGCGGCGTCAACGCACCGTCTCGGCAGGCCCCGGCGAGCCTTTGCACGGCCTCCAGAATCTCCTGCCGCCCGCCATAGCTGATCGCCACCGTCAAGTTGAGGCGGTCATTCTCGGCCGTGCGGCGCTCGGCCTCCTCGATCAGTGAGACGATGTCCGGCGCCAACCGTGCGCGGTCGCCGATCACGCGCAGCCGAATCTGCTCGCGGTGCAGCTCGGCGATTTCGCTCTGCAGATAGCGTCGCATCAGCGACATCAGGTCGTCGACCTCGTCGCGCGGGCGATTCCAATTCTCGGACGAGAAACCGAATAGCGTGAGATAGCGGACCCTCAGCTCGATCGCGCCGCTGACGCTGCGCCGCACCGCTTCGGCGCCCTGCCGGTGGCCGGCGACCCGCGGCAGGCCGCGCGCACGCGCCCAACGGCCATTGCCGTCCATGATGATGGCTACATGGGCCGGTACCGAGGGCCTCATCGTATCGACAGCGGACATCGAGCTAGACCTGAAGGATCTCTTCCTCTTTTTGATGGTAGATCTGATCGATCGTCTTGATGTGGGCGTCGGTCAGCTTCTGCACTTCCTCGGACCAGTGGCGATGCTCGTCCTGGGAGATCTCGTGATCTTTCTCCATCTTCTTCAGCATCTCCATGCCGTCGCGTCGCACGTTACGCACCGCCACCCGGCCTTGCTCGGCATACTTGCCGGCAATCTTGGTCAATTCTTGGCGCCGTTCCTGGGAAAGTGGCGGAATTGGGACACGGAGCGTCTGGCCGTCGGTCGCCGGATTGAGTCCGAGGCCGGAATCGCGAACCGCCTTCTCCACCGTGCCAACCAGCGAGCGGTCCCAGACCTGGACCGTGATGAGCCGCGGCTCGGGCACGGAGATGTTGGCCACTTGATTGAGGGGCATGGCGCTGCCGTAGGCCTCGACCGTGATCGGCTCGAGCAGCCCCACCGAGGCGCGGCCGGTCCTGAGACCGGCCAGCTCTTTGCGCAGCGCGTCCAGGGCGCCGTCCATACGGCGCTTGATGTCGTCAAGCTTCGGTTGCGTCACGGTAGCTTCCCGTCCATGACCATGGTGAAACGCCCTTTGCCACGGATCACCTGGGCAAAGGCGCCCTCTTCGTATATCGAAAATACCAGAATGGGGATTCGATTTTCGCGCGCAAGGGATATGGCGGAATGGTCCATGACCGCCAGATCGCGGCTCAAGACCTCCAAGTAGGTCAACCGTTCGAAGCGCTTGGCACCCTTCACCCGGGTCGGGTCCGCGTCGTAGACGCCGTCGACCTTGGTTCCCTTCAACAGCAGGTCGCAGCCCATCTCGGAGGCGCGTAGCGCCGCTGCGGTGTCCGTGGTGAAGAAGGGATTGCCGGTGCCGGCTGCGAAGATCACCACCCGGCCCTTCTCCATGTGGCGCACCGCGCGGCGGCGGATATAGGGCTCGGCCACGGCGGCCATGGGAATAGCCGACTGAACGCGGGTCTGCACGCCTTGTTTCTCCAGCGCATTCTGCATGGCGAGCGAATTGATGACGGTCGCCAGCATTCCCATGTAGTCGGCGCTCGCCCGCTCCATGCCGGCCGACGCGCCGGCGATGCCGCGGAAGATGTTGCCGCCGCCGATTACAAGGCAGACCTGGACGCCGAGCCGCTGGACGGTGCCCACGTCGCGGGCGATGCGCTGTACCGTGTCGTTGTCGAGGCCGTAGTCGCCTGGACCCATCAGCGCTTCGCCGGAGATCTTGAGCAGCACCCGGCGGTAACGCGACTGGCCGGCCGGTCCTTTGTGCTTGCCGGACGCCGCAGCTGTGCGCCGGTCGACGGGACTGCTCGCGCCGCCTTCCATCGGTTTCGCCGCGCGTTTCGCCACGGCTACCTCTCCCCCCATACGGGTCCCCGCGCTCAGGCGAGCCAACTCTCAAGCGCGAAGCGTCGCTGCCACCTCTGCGGCGAAGTCGCTCGACTCGCGCTCGATCCCCTCGCCGAGTTGGAAACGCGCAAAACCCTTGATGGCGATTGGGCCACCGGCTTCCTTCGCGGCGGCCTCGATCACCTTCCGCACCTTGCTCTCGCCGTCGATGACGTAAGTCTGCTCAAGCAGGCAGTTCTCATCATAGAACTTGCGCAGGCGTCCCTCGACCATCTTCTGGACGATGTCTTCCGCCTTGCCGCTCGCGCGTGCCTGGGCCGCCAAGACATCGCGCTCTCGATCGAGGACCGAGGCATCGACCCCGTCCTTGTCTACCGCGAGAGGCTGGGCCGCAGCGACATGCATTGCCAAATTCTTGCCCAGTGCTGCCACCTTCTCCGGGTCGCCCGTCGATTCCAACGCCACCAGGACGCCGATCTTGCCGAGGCCGGGCGCGACCTGGTTGTGAACGTAGGCAGCGACCGATCCGCTGCCGACCTCGAGTCGGGCGGCGCGCCGCAGATTCATGTTCTCGCCGATAGTGGAGACGAGCTGAGTCAGGCGCTCGGCGACCGTGCCGCCGCCGCCCGGTGCCGTGGCATTTCTCAGCGCCTCGAGGTCGTCCCCTTTCTCTAGCGCCAGCTGCGCGACCTCGCCGGCGAAGGCCTGAAAGGTGTCGTTGCGGGCAACGAAGTCGGTCTCGGCGTTGACTTCGACCAGCGCGCCACGTTTGCCCTCGGCGCGAACCGCAATCAGCCCCTCGGCCGCGGTGCGTCCGGCTTTCTTGGCTGCAGCCGCCAAACCCTTCTTGCGTAGCCAGTCGACCGCCTGCTCCAAGTCGCCGCTCGTCTCGGTCAGGGCTTTCTTGCAGTCCATCATGCCGACGCCGGTCTTCTCGCGCAGCTCCTTCACCAGTGCGGCAGTGATCTCGGCCATCTTGCGTCCTCGCTCGGTCTCGTCAAACGGGTCTCGTGGCGGCGGATCGGATCAGGCGTTCGCCTGCTCGGCCGGCGCCTCGCCAGCCGCCGGCGTCGCGCTCTCCGTAGCTTCGCTGCTCGCTTCGGGCAGCGCCTCGACGGGCGCCTGCTCCGCTGCGCCGGCGTCGCCACCGCGGCTGGTCACCGAGACCTGGATACCGTCCAAGACCGCATCGACGAAGAGATCGCAGTAGAGGCCGATCGCGCGAGTGGCGTCGTCGTTGCCCGGCACAGGAAAGGCGATGCCGTCGGGATTCGAGTTGGAATCGAGGATCGCGACTACAGGAATCTTGAGCGTCCGCGCCTCGTCGACGGCGATATGCTCCTTGTTGGTGTCGATGATGACGATCACGTCGGGCAGGCCGCCCATCTCCTTGATGCCACCGAGCGTGCGATCGAGCTTGTCGCGCTCGCGGGTCAGGTTCAGCAGCTCCTTCTTGGTGAGTCCGGCCTGCTCCTGATTGGTTACCCGGTCGTCGAGCTCGCGCAGCCGCTTGATGGAATTGGAGATGGTCTTCCAATTGGTCAGCATGCCGCCGAGCCAACGGTGGTTGACGTAGTATTGGCCGCACTTCTTGGCCGCCTCGGCAATCTTCTCGCTGGCCTGGCGCTTGGTGCCGACGAACAGCACGCGCCCGCCGCCGGCCACCGCGTCGCGCACCGTCACCAATGCCTGGTGCAGGAGCGGCACGGTCTCTTCGAGATTGATGATGTGGATGCCGTTGCGGTCGCCGAAGATGTAGGGAGCCATCTTCGGATTCCAGCGCCGCGTCGTGTGGCCAAAATGAACGCCAGCTTCCAGGAGCTGGCGCATAGAAACGGTTGGCAACGCCATAGGTTTGTTCTCCGGTTCAACCGCCGCGGGCCGCTTATCCGGACCTCCGGACACCGGAACGACCGCCGGGGATGTCTCCCCCAGAAGCCGCATTGCCTGCGTGCGTTTTTTGGACGGGCGGGATGTAGCCTCTCGGCCCCGGGAAAGCAAGGGAAAAGCGGCTTCGGAGCCGACATTAAGGGGCCAAGCCAGGCCGTTTCCGGTCCCGCTCCCCGGTCAGAGGTCCTGGACCACCACGCCGCGAATGGCCTTGATGGCCTGGCGCAGCGGAGCGCCGAGCCGATAGCCCTCGCTCAGTTCCAGCTCGACCTCCTGGCCGTCGCCGAGGCCCAGCACCAGGGCCACCCGGCCGCGCCCGCTCTGCTCCCTGGCCAACAGCGACTTGAGGCTCGGCAGCGGCTCGGGCTCGCGCAGGAAGATCTTGAGGCCGGCGGCGCTCTTGGCGACCGCCTCCTCGAGCGGCCCGATCTCCTGGGCGATCAAACGCACCCCTTCGCCGTCGATCCGGCCATCCACGGCGACGAGCAGCGGCTCGCTGCCGGCCAGCAGCTCGCGACTTCTGGCCAAGAGGTCCGAGAAGACCACCACCTCGTAGACCCCGCTGGTATCGGACAGCTGGGCGAAGGCGAAGCGGTTGCCCTGGCGGGAGGTGCGCTCCTGGCGGCCGACCACGATCCCGGCCAGCTTTTTGCGTCCGGCGTCGATCGCCAGAAGCTTCGGCAGCTCCGCCGAGGCCACCACTCCCAGGCGCGCCAGACCCTGCCCGTAGGCGTCGAGCGGATGGGCCGACAGATAAAAACCGATCGCTTCGAACTCCTGGCGCAGCCGGTCCATCGCCGGCCAATCTTCGACCCTTGGCAGCGGAAGCGCAGCCGGCTCGGCCGCCGCTCCCCCGAACAGATTGATCTGGTTGCTCTCGCGCTCTCCGGCAGCCGCCTGGGCATAGCGCGAAATCGTTTCCGCGGCTTCGTGCAGCTGTCGCCGATTGGCGTTGAGGCTGTCGAAGGCCCCGGCGGCTGCCAGATTCTCGATCTGCCGCTTGTTGGCAGCCTTAGGATCGAGCCGCGCGGCGAAGTCGGAGGCACTCTTGAACGGGCCCTTGGCTTCGCGCTCTTCGACCAGGGCCTCCATGGCCTGCGCGCCCACGTTCTTGACCGCGGCCAGCGCGTAGCGGATCGCCGGCGTGCCGTCGGGCCGGCTCTCGACCGAGAAGTCGGCTCGCGAACGGTTGATGTCCGGCGGGAGCAACGCAATGCCGAGCCTGTCCAGCTCCTGGCGAAAGACGTTCAGCTTGTCGGTGTTGCCGAGGTCGAAGGTCATGGAAGCGGCGAGAAACTCGACCGGTTGATTGGCCTTCAGATAGGCGGTCTGATAGGCGACCAGCGCGTAGGCCGCCGCGTGACCTTTGGGGAAGCCATAGCCGGCGAACTTGTTGACCTGTTCGAAGATGTCTCCAGCCTTGGCCGCCGGCACGCCGCGCGCCATCGCGCCATCGATGAAGGTCTTGCGCTGGGCCTCCATCTCCTCCTTGATCTTCTTGCCCATCGCGCGGCGCAGCAGGTCGGCTTGGCCGAGCGAGAAACCCGCCAGCTCCTGGGCAATCTGCATCACCTGCTCTTGGTAGATCATGATTCCGAAGGTCTCCTTCAGGATTCCTTCGAGCGTCGGATAGAGGTAGTCCGGTTGCTCCTCTCCGTGCTTGCGGTTGATGAAGGAGGGGATGTTGTCCATCGGTCCCGGTCGATAGAGCGCGACGACGGCGATGATCTCCTCGAAGCGGTCGGCCTTGAGCCGGCGCAGCGCGTCGCGCATGCCCGAGGATTCCAACTGGAACACACCGACCGTCTCCGCCCGCGCCAGCATCTCGTAAGTCCTGGCATCGTCGAGCGGTATGCGAGAGAGGTCGAAATCGACGCCGCGCTCGGCCAGCAGCTCGCAGGCGCGGGCCAGCACCGTGAGCGTCTTGAGGCCGAGGAAATCGAACTTCACCAGGCCGGCGCTCTCGACGTACTTCATGCTGAACTGGGTTGCCGGCATCGAGGAGCGCGGGTCGCGATAGAGCGGCACCAGCTCTTCCAGCGGCCGATTGCCGATCACCACGCCAGCGGCGTGCGTGGAGGCGTGGCGATAAAGGCCTTCGAGCTTGAGCGCAATGTCGATAAGGCGCGCGACCGCCTCGTCCTCCTCCTGCATGGCCTGCAATTGCGGCTCGCCCTCGATCGCCTGCTGCAGGGTCACCGGGTTGGCGGGGTTGTTCGGCACCAGCTTGCAGATTCGGTCGACCTGGCCGTAGGGCAGTTGCAGCACACGGCCGACATCGCGCAGTGCGGCGCGCGCCTGCAGCTTGCCGAAGGTAATGATCTGGGCGACGCGGTCGTGGCCGTATTTCTGCTGGACGTAGCGAATGACTTCGTCGCGCCGCTCCTGACAGAAATCGACATCGAAGTCGGGCATCGAGACACGCTCGGGATTGAGAAAGCGCTCGAACAGCAGATCCCAGCGCAGGGGATCGAGGTCGGTGACGGTCAGCGACCAGGCGACTACCGAGCCGGTGCCGGAGCCGCGTCCTGGGCCGACCGGAATGCCGTTCGCCTTAGCCCACTTGATGAAGTCGGCGACGATCAGGAAGTAGCCGGGGAAGCCCATCTGATCGATGATGCCGAGCTCGTATTGCAGGCGCTCCCGGTAGCGCCGGCCCAACGCGTCGCGTCGTGCCGCATCGTCGTCCGGCGCATAGACATGAGCCTGCAATCGCTTCTCCAGGCCCTGGTCCGCCTGGAAGCGCAGCTCTTCGGCCTCGCTGCGGCCACCCTCCGTCGGAAACGCCGGCAGGATCGGCGCGATCGCTTCGGGAAAGTAGGCGCAGCGCCGGGCGATCGTTACCGTGTTGTCGACGGCCTCGGGAATGTCGGCGAAGAGCGTCCGCATCTCCTCCGCGCTCTTGAAGCGATGCTCGGGCGTCAGCCGCCGTCGATCGCTTTCGGCGACATAGGTGCCGTCGGCGATGCAGAGCAGCGCGTCGTGGGCTTCGTACATACCGGTGTCGGCGAAGTGGGCGTTGTTGGTCGCCACCAGCGGCAGCTCGAGCGCATAGGCGAGCTCCAGCAAACCGCTCTCGCTCTCGGCCTCCTCCGGCAGCCCGTGACGCAGCAACTCGATATAGAAGCGGCCGGGAAAGGCGGCGGCGAGCCGACGCGCAAGCGTCTCGGCTTCCTCCTTCCGGCCGTCACGGATCAAGCGTCCGAGCGGACCCTGGGGTCCGCCCGAAAGGGCGATCAGACCGTCCGACGCCGCCTCCAGCGCCGCCAGCTTTATCTGCGGCTTCTCCCCCGGCGCGCTGTTGAGAAAGGCGCGCGAGATCAGGTGCAGCAGGTTGCGGTAGCCGGACGCGTCCTGGACCAGCACCGCCAGCGGCTCGGGCTGTGGCACCTGGCTGCCGCCATTGCCCGGCCCCTCTCCCTCGCGCGCCAAGGCCAGCTCGCAGCCGATGATCGGCTGGATTCCACCGTCGCAGGCGGCAAAGACGAACTCCAGCGCGCCGAAGAGATTCCCGCTGTCGGTGACCGCCACCGCCGGCATCCTCTGGCGCTGGCAGAGCTTCACCAGCTCCTTGAGCTTGATCGCGCCCTCGGACAGCGAATAGGCAGAGTGAACGCGGAGATGGACGAATCCGGCGTGGGGCATGGAGGTCAGGATTCCACGATTCGCCGCCCCAGCGCTATCGCCGCAGGATGAGAAACCTGGGGAAAAGACACCAGACGATCAGGCCACCAGTCCGTCGTCGAGCGACAGCATGCGGTCCATGCGCCGCGCCAGCTCGGGATTGTGGGTGGCGATCAAGGCAGCAAGGCCGTTCTCGCGCACCAGGCGCAGCAGCAGCGCGAACGCATTGTCGGCGGTTTCGGGATCGAGATTTCCGGTTGGCTCGTCGGCCAGCAGCACCTTCGGGCGATTGGAGAGCGCGCGCGCGATCGCCACGCGTTGCTGCTCGCCGCCCGAAAGCCGCGCGGGGCGGTGTCCCGCCCGCTCGGCCAGCCCGATCGCGGCTAGCAGCTCCGCGGCGCGCGACGAGGCCGCGCGCC
>JBOHKJ010000034.1:0-1577 GCA_050728975.1 Kiloniellales bacterium
GGCCCAGCGGAAGCGGCGGCGGCTCTCCGCGCCGCTGCGCTTTCCAGGCCGGCGACCGACGCAGCAGCGCGGCGTTGGCGAGCGCGGCCAGAATCAACAGCAGCTTCACCTGGAACAGCGTGGTGCCGGCGTATTTCACCGCATGGACCGAGAACAGCAATGCGCCGGTCGTCACGGCGAGCGCCAGACCGCTCACGGTCACCGGCAACAGCACGCGCGCCAGCGGCGCGATCGGCTGCGAGCGCCACAGGCCGAGCAGCCGCAGGTCGAGCGGCACGATCGAGCCGATCAGCAGCGCGAGGCCGGCGATATGTCCGGCATTGACCAGCGGATAGACCCAGCGCGAGGCCCGCAGCGCGCTCGCGAGCTCGGTGCCCTGCAGCGCGCTCAGCAGCTCGAAGAGCACCGGGCCGCCCGCCGGCTAATCGCGGTCGGGATAGAGGTCGTAGAGCTGGCCGTCGATGAAGACGCGCTCGGCCTTCATCAGCTTCTCGTCGGGATCGGCGGAGCGCGCGCCGGACACCGTGATCTCGACCCCGGGCACCAGCAGCTCGTCCGTCAGGCCGGCACGCTCGTTGCGCCAGGGCTGGCCGATCTCGACGGTCCAGATCTCGCCCTCGGCGTCGACGGTGAGAAGGCCGTGGGGATTGCCGAGCTGAACCGTCTCGATGATGCCGGTCAGCTCGAAGTTGCCGTCCTCGGCCCAGCGCCAGCCGTGATGCGCCAGCGCCGCCGGGGCGATGGTCGCAAGCGCCGGCACGGCGGCCAGCGCAACCAGAAGCGAACGCCGTTTCACCATGGTGCCTCATCCTTTCGCAAGCGGTCTGGCGACAGCCCCGTTCGAGACCATATGGGGCGCCGGGCACGCAAGCAAAGAGGCCACCAGCGCCGTCGCGGCGCTGGCCTAGCCGGTCACCACCACCGGCTGGGCCAGGATCCAGAGGCTGAGCATGCTGTAGCCGACCATCAGGACCAGCAGCGGCAGCTGGGCGGGAAGCGCCGCGCGTGCGTCGGCGAACAGTCTCAGCGCCATGACATGACCCAGATAGACCGCGAAGACATGGCCCAGCACGATGGCGGCAGTGGCCAGGTACCAGACCGTCCTCGCGCTCACCACCGAGATGTCGATGCTCCGCCCGGCGGTGCCGAACAGGTTCCAGCCCCAGCCGAAGGGATCGGAGGCGAGCGGGATCGCCAGCTGTCCGGCCAGCATCAGGTAGGAGAAGTAGTGCGCCAGGTGATAGGCGATCGCGATCGGAACCAGCGAGAGGACGAAGCCGCCCGCCGCCTCCAGCGTCGTCAAGCCACCGCCGATGCGCGCGGTGAGCCACGAGACGAAGAGGTAGACGAGAAGGAAGATCAGCGGCGCTGCAGCCAGGCCCAGCGTCTCGATGACTTGCACGAGATCGAAGCCGGCGCGCTGCAGCTCCAGCAGCAGCGGACGCAGGGCACGATTCTCGGCGAGCCACTGCAGCAGGCCGGCCCAGAAGGGCGTTTCGGCGATGCCGTCGAAGCTGACCGTCGCCAGCAGCAGCACCGTGAAGGCGACCAGCGAGAACCGCAGCGGCCGCTCGACC
>JBOHKJ010000035.1:0-12122 GCA_050728975.1 Kiloniellales bacterium
GGCCTATACCGCCGGCGAGAAGGACTACTCGGCCATCGTCTCCAAGATGAAGGCCGCGGGCATCGACGTGGTGTACATCGGCGGCTATCACACCGAAGCCGGCCTGATTATCCGTCAGGCGCACCAGCAGGGCTTCGAGCCGCAACTCATCTCCGGCGATGCGCTGGTGACCGACGAATATTGGAAGATCACCGGCCCCGCTGGCGAGGGCACGCTCATGACCTTCAGCCCCGATCCGCGCAAAAACGACGTCGCCAAGCCGGTAGTGGAGAAGTTCCGCGCCGACGGCTACGAGCCGGAGGGTTACACTCTCTACACCTACGGCACGGTCCAGGCCTGGGCCCAAGCCGTGGAGAAGGCCGGCTCGACCGACCTGGAGAAGGTCGCCGAGGCCCTGCACAAGAACAAGTTCCAGACCGTGCTGGGCGAGATAGGCTTCGACGACACCGGCGACGTGACCGCTCCGGGCTATGTCTGGTACATCTGGCACGACGGCAAGTACGACTACATGTAGATCGCGCTAGACGCGATCGCCTGTAGAGTCAGGCGGCAACGGCCCGGCGGTTTCCGCCGGGCCGTTCGCTATTTGCCGCAACGTTCGACGGGGACCGGGCGAAGCTAGCCGCTAGGTGCCGCGGCGCGTCCGCCGCTGCGCCCCAATCCGATCGACTTGGCGAAATCCGAGCGGCGCTTGGCGTAGTTCGAAGCGACCATCGGATAGTCGGGGGGGAGCCCCCACTTGGCCCGATACTGCTCGGGCGTCATGTTGTAGGTGGTCCGGAGATGCCGCTTCAGCATCTTCAGCTTTTTGCCGTCCTCCAGACAAACCAGATAGTCGGGCGTGACCGAGCGGCGGATCGCGATGGCGGGCCTCGGCCCGCCGGTTCCCGGTCCCTCGTTGTCGCCAAGCGAGGCGAGGGCTCCATGGACGGCGCGGATCGTCTCGGCGATCTGGCCGGAGGGCATTGCGTTCTTGCGCAGATAGGCCGCCACGATGTCGCTCGCCATGCGCAGCAGATCGAAGGTCTGTGGGAGGCGCTCTCGGCTATCGTCCATCGCCAGACTCTCCAATTCTCGGCGTGACTGGTCGGACAGTTGCTTCCGGTCCAGCCAGTGGTTGCAAAGTGGTGGGGCGTCTTCTGTTTGCGGAAACTGAAGCTGTTACAAGATCACTATGAACGAATCGACGATGTTAAAATAGAGAACCATTTAAATCCACTGGTGACGACCTGCGTTACTTTGGCCCAAATCTCCGGCGGTTCCGGCATCTGCGGCAGCCGCGGCTGACGGATGCCGGGCCAAAGCTAGTGGGCGGCTTTCCGGCGGCCGGCGAGATATGGTAGCGTCACCGCCCGTTTGGCGCCCCCGATCACCCCGAATTGCCATGGCCCCTAAACCGATTGCCATTGCCAGCGACCACGCCGGCTTCGCGCTCAAGGGCGTCCTGATCGCCGAGCTGGAGCGGCTTGGGCGCCCGGCCCTCGACCTCGGCACCGGAAGCGAGGATTCGGTGGACTATCCCGACTTCGGCAAGTCGCTGGCTCTGGCCATAGCAGACGGGCGCGCCGAGCGCGGTATCGTGATCTGCGGCACCGGGATCGGCATCTCGATCGCCGCCAATCGCAACCCTGCGGTGCGGGCAGCCGTCTGCCACGATGTCACCTCGACACGCCTCGCGCGCGAACACAACGACGCCAATGTGCTGGCGATGGGCGCGCGACTGATCGGCGTCGAGGTGGCCAAGGACTGCCTCAAGGTCTTTCTCGAAACCGCGTTCGCGGGCGCCAGGCACGCCCGCCGGGTCGAAAAACTGGGCGCCGGCGGGTAGCCCGCTGACGACGGCAAGAAGGAGGGAAGGTAGGGTGACGAGATTGGCCAACAACGCTGTCGAGGCGATTGCCGCTCCCGGATACTTCACCGCAACGCTCGCCGAGAGCGATCCCGAGCTCGCGGCTGCGATCCGCAAGGAGCTGGCTCGCCAGCAGAACCAGATCGAGCTGATCGCCTCGGAAAACACCGTCTCGCTGGCGGTGCTCGAGGCGCAGGGATCGGTGCTCACCAACAAGTATGCCGAGGGCTATCCCGGCCGGCGCTACTATGGCGGCTGCGAGTACGTCGACGTCGCCGAGCAGCTGGCGATCGACCGCGCAAAGAAGCTCTTCGACTGCAAGTTCGTAAACGTTCAGCCCCACAGCGGTGCCCAGGCCAATCAATGCGTGCTGCTGGCGCTCTGCCAGCCTGGCGACACGATCATGGGGCTCTCGCTCGCGGCCGGCGGACACCTGACCCACGGCGCGCCTCCCAATCTTTCGGGCAAGTGGTTCAAGGCAGTCCAGTACGGCGTCAAGAAAGAGGACGGCCTGATCGACTTCGAGCAGGTCGAGCGTCTGGCGAAGGAGCACAAGCCGAAGCTGATCATAACCGGTGGCTCGGCTTATCCGCGGCGGATCGACTTCGCCCGCTTCCGCAAGATCGCCGATTCCGTGGGTGCCTATTTCCAGGTCGACATGGCGCACTTCGCCGGTCTCGTGGCCGGCGGGCAGCACCCCAGCCCGCTGCCGCATGCGCATGTCGTGACCACCACCACCCACAAGACGCTGCGCGGCGCGCGCGGCGGCATGGTGCTGTCGAACGACGAAGAGCTCGGCAAGAAGATCAACTCGGCGGCTTTCCCGGGCTTGCAGGGCGGCCCGCTGATGCACGCCATCGCTGGCAAGGCGGCGGCGCTCGGCGAGGCCCTCAAGCCCGAGTTCGAGGCTTACGCGCGCCAAGTGGTGGAGAACGCACAGGCACTGGCCGCAGTGTTGCTCGACCACGGCTTCGACATCGTCACCGGCGGCACCGACACGCACCTGATGTTGGTCGATCTGAGATCAAAAAAGCTGACCGGCAAGGCGGCCGAGGAGAGCCTCGATCGCGCCGGCATCACCTGCAACAAGAACGGCGTACCCTTCGATCCCGAGAAGCCGACCGTCACCTCCGGCATTCGCCTCGGAACGCCGGCGGGCACCAGTCGCGGCTTCGGCATCGCCGAGTTCCGAAAGGTCGGCCACCTGATCGCGCGCGTGCTGGACGGCTTGGCGGCGCGGGCCAACGCCAACCTGGAAACCGAACAAGAAGTTCGGGCAGAAGTGGAAGCGCTCTGCCAGCGCTTTCCAATCTATCCGGAGCTCAGGGTCTAGCGAGAGAGCGGATCCGAGAAGGGGGAGGGGGAGGGGCGCCATGCGCTGTCCGTTTTGCGGACATCAAGATACGGCGGTCAAGGATTCGCGGCCGACCGAAGACAACGCGGCAATCCGTCGTCGTCGTCAATGCACCAACTGCGGCTCGCGCTTCACGACCTTCGAGCGCGTGCAGCTGCGCGAGCTAACCGTCGTCAAGGGTAACGGCAAGCGCGAGCCCTTCGATCGCGAGAAGCTGATGCGCTCGATGACCATCGCGCTGCGCAAACGCCCGGTCGAGGCCGAGCGCGTCGAGCGGGTGGTGAACGGACTGGTCCGGCGCCTCGAAAGCTCGGGCGAGAGCGAGATCACCAGCAAGCTGGTGGGCGAGATGGTGATGGATGCGCTCGCCACGCTCGATCAAGTGGCCTATGTGCGCTTCGCCTCGGTCTACCGAAACTTCCGCGAGGCGCGCGATTTCGAGGAATTCATCGATAAGCTCGCCAGCGACAGCGATTGACGGCGCGTCGCCGGCGCGCGATCGCGCCTATATGGCGGCGGCGCTGGCGCTTGCCCGCCGCGGTCTCGGCCTCGTCGCGCCCAATCCCGCCGTCGGCTGCCTGCTGGTCAGGGATGCGCGCGTGGTCGGGCGCGGTTGGACCCAGCCTGGCGGACGCCCGCATGCCGAGACAGAAGCCTTGAAGCGCGCCGGAGCGGCGGCGGAAGGCGCCACCGCTTACGTCACGCTCGAGCCCTGTTCGCACCACGGCAAGACGCCGCCCTGCGCCGAGGCTTTGATCGCTGCCAAAATTGCCCGCTGCGTGGTGGCGCTCGAAGATCCCGACGACCGGGTCGCCGGGCGCGGCCTCGCCCGGCTCCACGATGCCGGGATCGCCGTCTCCCAGGGTGTGATGGAGCGCGAGGCGGCGGAGCTGAACGCCGGCTATCTGCTTTGTCAGCGCGAGGGGCGGCCGCTGGTGACGCTGAAGTTCGCCACCAGTCTCGACGGCAAGATCGCCACCAAGAGCGGCGACAGCCGCTGGATCAGCGGCGAGGCGTCACGCGCGCGGGCGCATCTGATCCGTGCGCGCTACGACGCGATCCTGGTCGGCAGCGGCACCGCGGTGACCGACAACCCGCGCCTCGACGTGCGTCTGCCGGGAATGGGCAACGCCTCTCCGTTGCGCGTCGTCCTGGACGGCCGGCTGCGCCTGCCGCTGACTCACGACCTGGTGGCCCGCGCCGGCGAGCAGCCGACCTGGCTCTTCACCCGGTTCGGCAACCAGCCGGCGCGCCTTAAGGCCTATCGCGACTGCGGGGTCGAGGTGATCGAGGTGCCGGCCGAGCACGACTCGCGCCTGTCGATCCTGGCCAGCCTGAAGGTTCTGGGCGAGCGAGGCTTGACCCGGGTCCTGGTCGAGGGCGGCGGCAATCTTGCCGCCGGCCTGCTGCAATGCGATCTGGTCGACCGCCTGATCTGGTTCCGCGCCGCGCTGGCGATCGGTGGCGACGGCCTGCCGGCGCTGGCCGGCTTCGGCCTCGACAAGCTGGCAGGCGCCCCTAAATTCGAGCGCGAGTGCGTCGAGCCGGTCGGCGAAGATCTGGTCGAGTGTTATCGGCGCCGGCGCTAGAACACGGGAGTGCAGTGATGTTCACGGGCATCGTCGCCCTGCAGGGCCGAATTAAGGCGGCCGCCGCCGCGCCGACCGGCAAGGCCGGAGACCGTCGGATCGAGATTGCGGCCGACTTCGCTGACGGCCCGCCGGTGCTGGGCGCTTCGGTGGCCTGCTCCGGGATATGTCTGACAGTGATCGAGACCGGGCCGGGCTGGTTCGCGGTCGAGGTCTCGGCCGAGACCTTGGGGCGCACCACGCTCGGCCGCTGGCAGGTCGGGACGGCGATCAACCTCGAGCGGCCGCTGAAGCTGGGCGAGGAGCTGGGCGGGCATATGGTCTCCGGCCATGTCGACGGGCTGGCGGTCCTGAGCGACCGGCGCCCCGAGGGCGGCTCGCTGCGTCTCGCCTTCGAGGCGCCGGCGCCTCTGGCTCGGTTCATCGCCCCCAAAGGCTCGGTGGCGCTGGATGGCGTCTCCTTGACGGTGAACGAGGTGATCGACCGGCAGGCCAGCGTATCGTTCGGGGTCAACATCATTCCCCACACCGCCGAGGTGACCAGCCTGGGCGCGCTCCGGGAGGGCGATCCCGTCAACCTGGAAATCGACCTTGTGGCACGCTACCTTCAGCGTCTCTCCGGCAAGGATCGCTAAATGGAAAGCCTGAAGTCCCAGCCCTGGCGGGTCACCTTCGGCGAAATCGTTTCGCCCATCGAGGCGATCATCGAGGACGCCCGCAACGGCCGCATGTTCGTCCTGGTCGACGACGAGGACCGAGAAAACGAGGGCGACCTTGTCATTCCGGCACAGATGGCGACTCCCGAGACCATCAACTTCATGGCCAAGTTCGGGCGCGGCCTGATCTGCCTCGCCTTGACCAAGAAGCGGGTCGACGAGCTGGGCCTGCCGCTGATGACCCGGCGCAACGAGACGCGCCATGAAACCGCCTTCACCGTTTCGATCGAGGCGCGCGAAGGCGTAACCACCGGCATCTCCGCGCCCGACCGCGCGCGCACAATCTCGGTCGCCATCGATCCCGGCAAGGGCGCCGACGACCTTGTTACCCCCGGCCACGTCTTCCCGCTCGCGGCCCGCGACGGCGGCGTGCTGGTACGTACCGGGCACACCGAGGCCGCGGTCGACCTCGCACGGCTCGCCGGCTTGGCGCCTGCCGGCGTCATCTGCGAGATCATGAACGACGACGGCAACATGGCGCGTCGCGACGACTTGATCGCGTTCGCCCAGCGCCATGGCCTCAAGATCGCCAGTATCTCCGATCTCATCGCCTATCGCCGCCGCAACGATCGCATCGTCGAGCGCACGCTGACCGGAGAGCTCGAGAGCCGCTACGGCGGTAAATTCAAGATGGCGGTCTACGTTAACAAGGTAGCCTATGCGGAACACGTGGCGCTGTGGCAGGGCAACATCGCCGACGGCCGGCCGGTGCTGGTCCGCATGCACGCCTTGAACGTCCTCGACGACGCGCTCGGCGACACCGCGAGCGGCAAGTCCGGGGAGCTGCAGCGTGCCATGAAGATGATCGGCGCCGAGGGCCGCGGCTTAGTGGTCTTGATACGCGAGCCTACCGCCAATGCGTTGTCGGACCGGGTGCGTGCGCGTCTCGATGGGCCGGCAGGACAGCCGCCATCGCTGCGCGACTACGGCGTCGGCGCGCAGATCCTTGCCGACCTCGGCGTCAGCGAGATGATCCTGCTCTCCAATACTCAGCGCACCATCGTCGGTCTCGAGGGCTACGGTCTCAAGGTGGTCGGTCAGCGCGCAATCCCCCACGACGAGGAGTAATCGGCTTGTCGGTCGAACGTCCGAATATACTGGTTGTGGTCGCGCGCTTCTACGAGGACCTAGCCGACGAGTTGATGAAGGGCGCACGCCATGCGCTCGATGCCGCCGGCTGTGTTCACGAGGTGCTGGAGGTGCCCGGAGCCTTCGAGATTCCTGCGGCGATCCGCATGGCGATCCGCTCGCGCGATTTCTACGCCGCGGAGCCGCGCTTCGACGGTTATGTCGCGCTCGGCTGCGTCATCCGCGGCGAGACGTCGCATTACGACTACGTCTGTGGCGAGAGCGCACGCAAGCTGATGGATCTCGCCACCGACTACGCATTGGCGCTCGGCTACGGCATCGTCACCTGCGAGAACGAGGAGCAGGCCCGGGAACGGACCGGGGTCGGGCGCAAGAACAAGGGGGGCGCCGCCGCCGAGGCTTGCCTAGCGATGCTGGGGGTCAAGCGCCGCTTCCACCTCTTCCCGCGCTGAGCCATGACTGCCAGGACTCCCTCCTTGCGCAGCGGCAAGCACACCGACGGTCGGTCGGCCGCACGGCTCGCCGCCCTTCAGGCGCTCTACCAGATCGAGATGAACCAGGGCGAGCCCGAAGATGTCATCGAAGAGTTTCTGGAGCATCGCACCCACCAGGCGCCCGAGGAGGGCGGTATCGCAGGTGCCGATCCCGAGCTCTTCGCGCTTCTTGTGCGCGGCATCGTCGAGGAGGAGGAGGATATCGACGACATGCTCTCGGCGGTGCTTGACGCCGAATGGCCGCTCCAACGGCTGGAGCGACTCCTGCGCCTGCTGTTGCGTGCCGGGGTCTATGAGATTGCCGAGCGGCGCGAGTTGCCGGCGCGGGTTGCCATCGCCGAATATCTGGCACTCGCCGATGCATTCTTTTCCGGCAGCGAGCCTGGGCTGGTGAACGGAGTGCTGGATCGTATCGGCCGTGCGCTCAGGCCCGAGGAATTCGAACCCCGAACGCCCGCCGCAGGCGGCGGCCGACGCTAGAGGCGGGGCCGCCGATGCGCGGCGAGTTCGAGCTGATCGCCCAGGTCTTCGCCCGCTTGGCCAGGGCCGAGGCGGGGGCTTTCGGTCTTACCGACGATGCGGCCGTTATCGACCTCGAAAAGAACCAGAGCCTGGTTGCGACAGTAGACGCCATGATCGAGGGAGTGCACTTCCTGCCCGACGATCCGCCAGGGCTGGTCGCCCGCAAGCTACTGCGGGTCAATCTCTCGGACCTGGCGGCGATGGGCGCAGTCCCGCGCGGCTATCTTCTGACCACAGCCTACTCGAAGCGGATCGACGAGGCTTGGGTCGAGGCCTTCGCGCGCGGCCTGGAGCAGGATCAGGAGATCTTCCGGATCGGGCTTCTCGGCGGCGACAGCGTGTCGACGCCTGGACCGCTCGCTCTGACCCTCACCGCGCTGGGTGCTTTGCCGCGCGGCAGCGCCTTGCGCCGGGCAACAGCAAGGGCAGGCGAAGACGTCTACGTATCTGGAACGCTCGGCGACGGTGCGCTCGGCCTGCTGGCGATCAAGGGCGAACTGTCGGGACTCGAGGGCGCGGAGCGCGCCACGCTGGCCGGGCGCTACCGTTTGCCGGAGCCGCGCGTGGCGCTCGGTGTGGCGTTGCGCGAAGCCGGGCTGGCAAGCTCGGCGATAGATATCTCCGATGGGCTGATAGGCGACCTCGGCCATATCTGTGAGACCTCCGGCGGGCTCGGCGCGGAGATCGAGGCCAAGGCGTTACCACTCTCTGCGGCGGCCGATAGGGCGCTCGAGGCGAATCCCCGACTGTTGGAGGCGATAGCCGCTGGCGGCGACGACTACGAGCTTCTGTTCACGGCGGCACCCGAATTGGCCCGGGAGATCGCGACGCTGTCGCTCGAGCTCGGCCTGCCGCTCATCCGGGTCGGCCAGTTGACCGCATCCGGCGGTATCAGGCTGCTCGACCGGAAAGGCGAGGCGATCCCCCTCGAAAATGTCGGCTGGCGCCACTTTTGACCGTTCGCCCTAGACGATAGAAACACAAGATATTTCATGGCGTTGTGTGGCGTCTTTACGATTACTTCACGCTATTGCGCTTGAATTGTCGGAAGCGGCCGTTCCTGCGTGCCGAGCCGCCGCCGGGGTTCCTGCCATGCGGATGGTCATTTTCATCGTCCTGTTCTTCCTGCTTGCAGGCGGTGGCGGTGCCGCCTCTTGGTTCTTCGTCTTCAAGCACAAGACGGAGGCAGCCGACGAGACTGCGCTGCCGATGGGGGAAGCGGTCTTTGTCGAAGTGCCACCGCTCCAGGTGCCGGTGATCCGTGAGAACAAGGTAACCGACCGCCTGACGCTGATCCTCTCTCTCGAGGTTCCGGGCGAAGCTCGCAGGGCCGCCGTCATTCAGGCTTTGCCGCAGGTCTACGACGAGTTGTTGACCGAGTTCCACGCCCTGGTCTCGCTGCGCTATTTCGAGGACCGCGGCTACGACGTCGAGGTGCTGAAGCGTCGCTTCCTGATTGCCAGCGAGCGGGTGCTGGGCCCGCAGATGGTGACAGGGATCCTGGTTCAGAACCTGGCTCACGCCGGCAACGGGAAGTCGTAGAACTAGACGTTTTTACGCCCTCGCGCTTTCGCTCCAGGGCGCCATGCTTTATAAGTCGGGCGGCATGATCTCCGAACTCGATCGTCCGATGCGCGATCCCACTTGGCGCAATGTCGTCCTGCTGGCTGTCTGTCAGGCGCTGGTCATGTCCTGCCTGTCGCTGGCGATGACTGTCTCCGCGCTGATTGGCTCTTCGCTCGCGCCCGATCCCGGTCTCGGCACCTTCCCGTTGGCGCTGCAGTTCGTCGGGACAATGGCTACCACGATTCCGGCTTCGTTGCTGATGGAGCGGATCGGGCGGCGCGCCGGCTTCAGCATCGGGGCGCTGGTGGGCGCGCTCGGCGGCGCGCTCGGCGCCCAGGCGATCTTCACCGGCTCGTTCTGGCTTTTCGCCGTCGCATCGCTGCTCCTTGGCGTGATGACCGGCTTTGCGGTCTACTTTCGCTTCGCCGCCACGGACACCGCGAGCGACGCCTTCAAGGCGCGGGCAATCTCCTACGTGCTGGCGGGCGGCCTTATTGCCGCGATTGCAGGTCCGCAGATCGCCATCTGGTCGCGCGAGCTCTTCGCTCCGGTGCTCTTCGCTGGCGGCTATGTTGCGATCGCCGTCCTCGCGCTCGCCATGCTGGCGGTGCTGCAGTTCATCCGCATTCCGCGCCCGAGCAAGACGACGGTCCAATCTCCTGGGCGACCACTCGTCGAGATCGTCCGCCAGCCGGCTTTCGTGGTGGCTGTAGCCGCTGGAATGGTCAGTTACGGCGCGATGAATCTGATCATGGTCTCGACTCCGCTCGCCATGGTGGCCTGCGCGCACCCCTTCGACGATGCCGCCTTCGTCATCCAATGGCACGTGGTCGGCATGTACGGGCCGTCCTTCTTCACTGGCAACCTCGTGAAGCGCTTCGGGGTCACGCCCATACTCGGACTTGGCGCGGTACTGATCCTGGCCTGCGTCGGGGTCAATCTCTCGGGCATTGCGGTGGTCCAGTTCTGGGCCGCCCTGGTCCTGCTGGGGCTGGGCTGGAATTTCCTTTTCGTCGGTGGCTCGATCCTGCTGACCGAGACCTACCGCCCGGCCGAGAAGGCCAAAGTTCAGGCCATGAACGACTTCCTGGTGTTCGGCACAACGGCAGTGGCGGCGCTCAGCTCCGGCGCGCTGTTCCACGGCTTCGGCTGGGAAGCGCTCAACCTTGCAATCGTGCTTCCGGTCGTCGCGGTCCTGGCCGCCGCCCTCTGGCTCAACCGGCGCCGCCTGGTGTCGGCGGCCTGATCCGGGGCCCGACCGCGCTGGCCGCTAGCGGCCGACACGCGCACTGCCGTCGATTCCGGTACCTTGCGGGCGGTTGCCTTCGCCGGGGGCTTCTGGCATTTTCCCGCGCGCCTCACCCCCGTCCGCAGGAGCGGCGATCCATGACAGCGGGGAAGGGCGCCGCGCCGGCGGCCTATTCGGGGCTGGCTGCCTAATCAACCAGAGGAAGTGGAAGCGATGACGGAGTTGGCCTTAGTCCTGGGCTGCGGTGTTGTGGCCTTGCTTTATGGCGTCTTCACCGCGCGGGCGGTTCTGGCCGCCGATGCCGGAACCGAGCGCATGCAGCAGATCGCCGGGGCAATCCAGGAAGGCGCCCAGGCTTATCTGAACCGCCAGTACATGACCATCGCGATGGTCGGCGCGGTTATCTTCGTGCTGATCGCCGTGCTGCTCGGCCTCAGGGTCGGTATCGGCTTCCTGATTGGCGCCATTCTTTCCGGTGCCGCCGGCTATATCGGCATGCACGTCTCCGTGCGCGCCAACGTCCGCACCGCCGCTGCCGCCCGCAAGGGCCTGGCGGACGGCCTCGCGCTGGCCTTCAAGGCCGGCGCCGTCACCGGCATGCTGGTGGCGGGCCTGGCGCTGCTCGCGGTCGCCGGCTACTACGCCGTGCTGCTGGGCATGGGCGTCAGCGGGCGCGGGTTGGTCGATCCGCTGGTGGCACTCGGTTTCGGCGCTTCGCTGATCTCGATCTTCGCCCGTCTCGGCGGCGGCATCTTCACCAAGGGCGCCGACGTCGGCGCCGACCTGGTCGGCAAGGTCGAGGCCGGGATTCCCGAGGACGATCCGCGCAATCCGGCGGTGATCGCCGACAACGTGGGCGACAACGTCGGCGATTGCGCCGGCATGGCCGCCGACCTCTTCGAGACCTATGCCGTCACCGTGGTCGCGACAATGGTGCTGGCCTCGATCTTTTTCACCGCGGGCACCGCAGAGTCGATGATGCTCTACCCGCTGATGATCGGCGGCATCTGCATCCTCACCTCGGTAGTCGGTACTTTCTTCGTGCGGCTGGGCTCCAGCAACTCGATCATGGGCGCGCTTTACAAGGGCTTCATCGTCACTGCCGTGCTGTCGGCGATCGTGCTTTGGCCGGTGACCGACTGGATCGTCGGGATGGACGCTCCGTTCACGGTTGGCGCCAAGGTCTTCGAAGGTCGGCATCTCTACTACTGCGGCCTGATCGGTCTCCTCATCACCGGTGGCCTGATCTGGATCACCGAGTACTACACCTCGACCGAGTATCGCCCGGTGCGCAGCATCGCTCAGGCCTCGACCACCGGACACGGCACCAACGTGATCCAGGGTCTGGCGATTTCGATGGAAGCGACCGCGGTTCCGGCGCTGATCATCGTCGCGGGCATCATCGCCACCTACCTGCTGGCCGGTCTGTTCGGAATCGCAATTGCGGTCACGACCATGCTGGCGCTGGCCGGGATGGTGGTCGCACTCGACGCCTACGGCCCGGTTACCGACAACGCCGGCGGCATTGCCGAGATGGCCGATATGGCAGCGGACGTCCGCAAGACCACCGATGCGCTCGACGCGGTCGGCAACACCACCAAGGCGGTCACCAAGGGCTACGCCATCGGCTCGGCGGGCCTGGGCGCGCTGGTGCTCTTTGCCGCCTACACCTCGGACCTCGAGCTCTTCATCTC
>JBOHKJ010000036.1:0-3217 GCA_050728975.1 Kiloniellales bacterium
TCCTGGGCCCCTCGGGCTGCGGCAAGACGACGCTACTGCGCGCCATCGCCGGGCTCGACATCCAGTCGGCCGGCCGGATCGCGCAGGAAGGACGCGAAATCTCGGGGCTGCCGCCGAGCGAGCGCGATTTCGGCATCGTCTTCCAGTCCTACGCCCTCTTTCCCAACCTGACGGTTGCCAGGAACGTCGCCTACGGCTTGGAGAATCGCGGCGCCGCGCGTAGCCAGATCGCCAAGCGCGTCAAGGAGCTCTTGGCGCTGGTCGGCCTTCCCGAGCAGGGCGACAAGTATCCGGCGCAGCTCTCCGGCGGACAGCAGCAGCGTGTCGCGGTCGCCCGCGCGCTCGCGCCTTCGCCGGGTCTGCTGCTGCTCGATGAGCCGCTCTCGGCGCTCGACGCCAAGGTGCGCGTCCGTCTCCGCCACGAGCTGCGCGCGCTGCAAAAACGCCTGGCGGTCACCACCATCATGGTGACTCACGATCAGGAAGAGGCGCTCACCATGGCCGACCGCATCGTGGTGATGAATCACGGCGTCATCGAGCAGATCGGAACGCCGTTGGAGATCTACCGGCGGCCGGCGACGCCTTTCGTCGCCGATTTCATCGGCGCCATGAACTTTCTGCCGGCGACCGTCATCGGCGCCGAAGGCGTCTCGATCGGCGCGGCGCGTCTCTCCTGCGACGTGAATGGCTTTGCGCACGGCAACGGTGTGACCGCGGCGATCCGGCCTGAGGACATCGTGGTGCAGGACGTGGCACCCCAGCACGAGAACGCCTTCCAGGTCAGGATCGACTACATGGAGTTCATGGGGGCCGCCTATCGCGCCCATGTGCTGGGCGAGGGCCTTGGGCCCGATGGCCTGCTTGCCGAGTTCTCCATCAACGCCGTGCGCCGTCTCTCGCTCAACGAAGGCGACTCGATCCACATCCGCCTGCCGCGTGAGCGAATCCGGCTCTATCCGGTCGAGGCGTCGGCCGGTGCCGAGCATGGCTGAGGCGGTCGCCGTCGGGCGCGAGCCGGCGCCGGGCGCGACGACCAGGCCCAAGGTCGGGCGCGACGACTGGATCATGCGCGCCTTCATGGGGGTGATTGCGCTCTACCTCTTGGTGGCGTTGGCGCTGCCGCTATACGCCATGCTGTCGAAGGCGATGGAGAACCGGGCGGGCGACTTCGTCGCCTTCGCCAACTTCGCCACCTATTTCTCGACGCCGGCCCTCTTCTACTCGATCTACAACTCGCTGATCGTTGCCGCGATCACGACCGTCATCACCGTTACGCTCGCTTTCGTGCTCGCCTATGCGCTCACTCGGAGCTGCATCCCCTTCAAGGGCCTCTTCAAGGCGATCGCGCTGGTGCCGATCCTGGTGCCGTCGCTGCTTCCCGGAATCGGCCTCATCTATCTCTTCGGCCGCCAGGGGATCATCCGCGAGCTGCTGTTCGGTTACGATATCTATGGGCCGCTCGGCATCGTGATCGCCGAGGTTTTTTATACCTTCCCCCACGCCCTCATCATCATCGTGACGGCGCTCGCCATCGCCGATGCGCGCCTTTACGAAGCGGCGACCGCGCTGCGCGCACCCAAGCCGAAGATCTTCTGGACCGTTACGCTGCCCGGCGCGCGCTATGGCCTGATCAGCGCGGCCTTCGTGGTCTTCACCCTGGTCGTCACCGACTTCGGCGCTCCCAAGGTGATCGGCGGCCAGTTCGACGTGCTTGCGGTCGACATCTACAAGCAGGTCATCGGCCAGCAGAACTTCCAGATGGGCGCGGTGGTTTCGGTCGTGCTGCTGGTGCCAGCGGTGCTGGCTTTCGCGGTCGACCGCCTCATCCAGCGGCGCCAGGTGGCCCAGCTGTCCGCGCGCGCCGTTCCCTACGAGCCGCGGCCGGCTGCGCGCTTCGATCTTGTGATGCTCGGCTACTGCTTGCTGATCAGCGTCTTCATTCTCGGCATCCTGGCGATCTGCCAGTACGCCGCGTTGGTCAGGCTATGGCCCTACAACCTCGAGCTCACGCTCAAGAACTACAAATTCGACCTGATGGATGGCGGCGGCTGGGACAGCTATGGAAACTCGATCCGCATGGCGCTCTACACCGCCGTGATCGGCACAATGGTGGTGTTCAGTGGTGCCTACCTGGTGGAGAAAGGACGCGGCTTCGCGCTCGGACGGGGCCTGTTTCAGTTTCTCGCCATGATGCCGATGGCCATTCCGGGCATGGTGCTGGGCCTAGCCTACATCTTCTTTTTCAACCACCCGGCCAATCCCATCAACTTCCTTTACGGCACCATGGCGATCCTGGTGATCTCCACCATCACCCACTTTTACACCGTGGCGCACCTGACGTCGGTCACCGCCCTGAAGCAGATGGACCCGGAGTTCGAAGCGGTTTCGGCCTCGCTCAAGCAGCCCTTCTATCGCACCTTCGCCAAGGTCACGGTGCCGGTCTGCCTGCCGGCGATCCTCGACATCGGCATCTATCTCTTCGTCAACGCCATGACGACGGTCTCGGCAGTAGTCTTCCTCTACAGCCCGGACACCACGCTCGCCTCGGTTGCCGTGCTCAACATGGACGACGCCGGGCAGATTGCGGCAGCCGCTGCGATGGGCATGATGATCTTCTACACCAACGCCGGGGCGCGGCTCATCCACGCCCTGCTGTCGCGCGGGCTTCTCTCCCGCACCCAGGCCTGGCGGCGACGGTAGCGGACGGTTCGGCGACACCGTTTTTCGTTCGCCCGACGTTTACCTCTGTCGCAACGCCTGTCGCCGCAAGCGACGGCAAGAAAAGGGTGCGGGCCGCGGGTTCCGGCTTCGCAGCACTCGACAACTGCCGTTGGCATTTGCCTTTCGCCGGAGTCGTGCGGACGACACGATCGAGTCGAGATTCGTTGCCTAACGGCAAGCCGCCGCGGAAAATCGAAAGGTGCAGGGCGTGTCAAATTTATGGCAAGGGCTCGTCGAACTCCCGTATGACCGAGATCGAGGCTGTATGTTGGCGAGCGATCAAATGCTTGCATTTCCTGTCAGGCGGCGCCCCCAATCAAGAAAGACTCCGCTCCAAGAATGCCACTCTACCGAAATATTATTACACAAGGGTACTTTGGTTGTTTCTTTTGTTACTTTTTTCTCTCCTGGGTATACCTCGACGCCCTGATGGTCTTGGCGCAAGAGTTGCCGAGTATTTCCGATTCGGAACGGGCGACCTCTTCGAGCTGTGCAG
>JBOHKJ010000037.1:0-2233 GCA_050728975.1 Kiloniellales bacterium
CGCCCAGCGCGCGCAGCCGCGCCGCACGCTCGCGGCGCAGCGCGACCGGAACCTGCGGCATACGCGCGGCGGGCGTTCTCTGGCGCGCCGAATAGGGAAAGACGTGGAGAAACGTCAGCGCGCAGTCGTCGACCAGCCGCAGGGACTCCTCGAAAGCCACGTCGCTCTCGGTCGGGAAGCCGGCGATGAGATCGGCGCCGAGCGCGATTTCCGGGCGCAGGCGCTTCAGGCGCCGCGTCAGCGCGACGGCCTGGGCGCGGCTGTGGCGGCGCTTCATGCGCTTGAGGATGAGATCGCTGCCGGCCTGGAGCGAGAGGTGCAGATGCGGCATCAGCCGCGGCTCCTCGGCGACCAGACGCAGCAGCTCCTCGTCGAGCTCGATGGCGTCGAGCGAGGAGAGCCTGAGACGCGGCAGCTCGGGCACCTGCTTCAGCAGGCGGCGCAGCAGCTGTCCGAGCGGCGGGCGGCCCGGCAGGTCGCCGCCGTAGGACGTGATGTCGACGCCGGTCAGCACCACTTCCTTGACGCCGCGCTCGACCAGCGCGCGGATCTGCGCCGCGACCGCGCCCAGCGGCAGCGAGCGGCTGTTGCCGCGCCCGTAGGGAATGACACAGAAGGTGCAGCGATGGTCGCAGCCCTGCTGCACCTGGACGAAGGCGCGCGCCCGCTCGGCGAAGCCGGCGATCAGCTGCGGCGCGGTCTCCTTCACCGCCATGATGTCGGCGACCTGCAGCGGCCGCTGGTCGCGATAGCTCTCGGCCTTCAGCTTCTCCTCGTTGCCGATGACGCGGTCGACCTCCGGCATCGCGGCATAGCGCGCCGGATCGATCTGCGCCGCGCAGCCGGTGACGATGATCTCTGCCGCCGGATTGTCGCGCCGCGCGCGGCGGATCGCCTGGCGTGCCTGGCGCTCGGCCTCGGATGTCACCGCGCAGGTATTGACGATCACCGCGCGGCTCAAGCCGGCGGCGGCGGCCTTCGCGCTTTTCACCTCGGACTCGTAAGCGTTGAGCCGGCAGCCGAAGGTGAGAACCTCGGGCGCGAGACCGCTCACGACGCCAGCTCCTCGGACCGGAGCTCCTCCGCCAGCACCCCGGCATAGGCGATGCTCACCGGCCCGCTCATGACGACGTGGCCGTCGTTGCGCCATTCGATCTCGAGCTGGCCGCCGTCGAGCGTCACCGTCACCTTACGCCTGGTGAGGCCGCGCCGCGCGGCGGCGACCGCGGCGGCGCAGGCGCCGCTGCCGCAGGCTTCCGTGATGCCGACCCCGCGCTCCCACACCCGCAGACGCAGTCGGTCTTTGCCGGTCACCTGGGCGACGCCGATGTTGGCGCGCTCGGGAAACAGCGGGTGGCGCTCCAGCTTCGGACCCAGGTCGTTTAGCGGAACCGCGCTCGCGTCCTCGACGAAGAAGACCGCATGGGGATTGCCGAGCCCGACGGCCACCGGCTCCCTCAGCGGCCCGGCTTCGAGCGGCAGGCGGTCGCTCGCCATCTCGCGGGCGAGCGGGATCTCGTCCCAGCGCTCGCTCGCCGGCCCCATGTCGACCGCGACCCGGCCTTGGCCGACGCTTGCGGCCTCCAGCAGGCCCGCCGCGGTCTCCATCTTCAGGCGCTCGACGCCCAGCTCCTGCATCAGCAGCGCGGCGACGCAGCGCGCGCCGTTGCCGCAGGCCCCGCTCTCGCTGCCGTCGGCGTTGTAGATCCGCATGAAGGCGGCGGCCTTGCCGTTGCGGGCCTGCTCGATCACCAGCAGCTGGTCGAAGCCGACCCCACGCCGCCGGTCGGCGATCGCGCGCGCCTGGGCGGGCGTGGGCGCAAAGGCCTCGCCGCGGGCGTCGACCACCACGAAGTCGTTGCCCAGCCCGTGCATCTTGATGAAGGAACGGCCGCCCATGGGCGCGGTTATAGGAGCGGCGGCTGGTACTGTCCACTGGGCCCCCGGCGCTGTTCGGGGGGATTGGCGGCCCCCTGCCGGCTTGACGGGGTCGGGCCCGGAGCTTAGGGTCCGCCCCGTTTCAAGCCGAGGGTCGACAAACCCGGCGACCCCGCCCCATGGCGGGGAGCCCCGCCAGTCCGCGAGTTTCGCGCACTGGCGCGAAGCCGCTTTGGCGGTCGGCAGGACTTGAGGAGCGCGCGACCGCATCATGTTCGAGAGCTTGCAGGAACGTCTCGGCGCCGTCTTCGACCGCCTGAAGCGGCGCGGGAGCCTGAGCGAGGCCGAGGTCGGC
>JBOHKJ010000038.1:0-2617 GCA_050728975.1 Kiloniellales bacterium
TGCCAAGGGCGTGCACGGTCCCGCGCCCTAAAGTGGCGCTCCTGCGGGTCCGCCGGGAACCTTGTCCGGCTGGCCGCCGCTTCCCGCCACCTCAAGTGCGGCTCCTGGCAGGCTTCTCCTTCTTTATGCCGGTCAACGAGCGGACGGTGGAGTCCGAAGCGCTTAAATTCATTGGCCTAGCCCCGGCGCGTGGAAGAGCAGGTTAAGGTGGTTGCGAGCCCTGGATTTGAACCCCTGGACCCTCAATTCGGGAGCGACCCGCAATACCGAAGGCTGGCTCTCGGGAACGTTCATTGCGCTCGCGGTGCTGTTGATGCTTCTGCCGCTGATCAGGCGCTGGTTCACCTGCAGGCCGGCTGCCGAAAGCGTCGGCTGAGCCGGCGAGCCTCTTGAGAAAGCCCGAAGCTCTCTGGTATAATGTATGCCAGAGAGTATGTAGAAAAATACCAGCAAGGCCTACCAAATATAAGACGGCCAAGTGTTGATATTTTCCTATGCGGTGAAGTAAAAATGGTGACGTCTCTCTTAAATCTGCAGGCAATAAACACGAGCTTCAGCCTCAAAGACAGGATCTATTCGGCGCTGCGCGAGTCGATCCTCAAGATGAATATTTACGCTCTCCCTGGCCCGGCTCGCCTCGACGAGCGTCAATTGGCCGAAGACTTGGGTGTTTCCCGCACGCCGCTGCGCGAGGCGCTGGCGCGCCTGGAGCAGGAGGGCTTCGTGCGCACGGTGCCGCGCAAGGGGGTCTTCGTGGTCCGCCGCAGCAAGGCGGAGATCCTCGAGATCATCACCGTCTGGGCGGCGCTCGAGGCCATGGCGGCGCGGCTGGCCGCCGAGCGGGCGACCGACGACGAGATCGCCTCCCTGCGGCGCATGTTCTCGACCTTCGACGGCGACACGGTCGAGGCCAAGATCGACGAGTACTCCGATACCAACCTGCGCTTTCACCAGACCATCCTCGCGCTCGGGCGCTGCGATCTCCTGGTGAAGATCGCCGGCAACCTGCTGGTTCACATGCGCTGGATTCGCATGCGGACCATCGGCGAGGACCATCGGGCCGTGCAATCGATCATCGACCACACCAACATCATCGAGGCGATCGAGCGCCGCGACCCGGAGCTGGCCGAGCGCCTGGCGCGCCAGCACGCGCTCGATCTCGCCGAACACGTCGAACGGCATGCCACCTACCTCGACGAGACCGTCGAAACAATCGTCGCCGCGCCGCCACTGCGCGGTCTGGATCAGGAGTAACGACCATGGCTGATGTCGCAACCAAATCCAAAGCGGGCAAGTCGGACACCGCGACGGATACGCTGGCCCAGAAGAGCCGCGACGCCGACGTCATCTCCGGCGGTCATCTGGTCGCGCGCGCCCTCAAGGCCGAAGGCGTCGACACCGTCTTTACGCTGTGCGGTGGGCATATCATCGACATTTACGACGGCTGTCTCGACGAAGGCATCCGCATCGTCGACGTGCGCCACGAGCAGACCGCAGCGCACGCCGCCGACGGCTATGCGCGCCAGACCGGCGAGCTCGGCTGCGTGGTGACCACGGCGGGGCCCGGCTGCACCAACGCGGTGACCGGCATCGCCACCGCCTTCCGCTCCGAGAGCCCGATCCTGCACATCGGCGGCCAGAGCGCGCTCAACCAATGGAAGATGGGCGGCCTCCAGGACCTGCCGCACGTCGACATCATGAAGCCGATCACCAAGTTCGCCTCGACCGTGATGTCGACGGAGCGGGTGGCCGACATGGTCGCAATGGCCGCGCGCGAGTGCTTCAACGGCGCCTACGGGCCGAGCTATCTCGAGATTCCGCGGGACGTGCTGGATCGCGAGATCGACATCGCCAAGGCGGTGCTGCCGACGCCCGGCAAGTACCGCGCCTCGACCAAGTCGATCGGCGATCCGGCCGATATCGAGAGGCTGGCCGATATCCTGGTCAATGCCGAGCGGCCGGCGATCCTGTTCGGACAGCAGGTCTGGGCGGCGCGCGGTCACAACGAAGCGGTCGCGCTGCTGCGCGGACTGGACATTCCCGGCTATTTCAACGGCGCGGCGCGCGGCTTTCTGCCGCCCGGCGATCCGCATCATTTCGACCGCACGCGCTCGCTCGCCTTCGGCAAGGCCGATGTCATCGTCATCGTCGGCACGCCGTTCGATTTCCGCATGGGCTACGGCAAGCGCATCAGCGTGCCGACCTTGGTGCAGATCGACATGGACTACCGCACCGTCGGCAAGAACCGCGATGTGACGCTCGGCATCGTCGGCCATCCCGGCGCCGTGCTCGGCGCCGTGCTCGCGGCGGCCAAGGGCCGGGTCAAGAACGACAAGCGCCAATTGCGCCAGCAATGGATGCGCGAGCTCGGCAAGGCCGAGGATTCCGCGACCGAGAAGCTGATGCCGGCGTTCAAATCGAACGCCACGCCGATCAATCCTTATCGGGTCGCCTATGAGATCAACGAGTTCCTGACCGACGATACGATCTACATCGGCGACGGCGGCGATGTGGTGACGATCTCGGCGCAAGCCGTGCGCCCGCGCTCGCCCGGCCATTGGATGGACCCCGGCGCGCTCGGCTCTCTCGGCGTCGGCACCGGCTTTGCCATCGCCGC
>JBOHKJ010000039.1:0-14395 GCA_050728975.1 Kiloniellales bacterium
GCTCTGGCGCGTGCCGAGCAGCTCGCCGGCCCCGCGCAGACGGAGATCCTCCTCCGCAATGCGGAAGCCATCGTCGGTTTCGCGCAGGATCTTGAGTCGCGCGCGCGCCGTTTCGCCGAGCGGCGCCTGGTAGAGCAGCAGGCAGGTCGAGGGCTTGTCGCTGCGGCCGATCCGCCCTCGCAACTGGTGCAACTGCGCCAGGCCGAAGCGCTCGGCCTGCTCGATCACCATTACAGTCGCCGCGGACACGTCGACGCCAACCTCGATCACCGTCGTGGCCACCAGTAAGTCGATATCTCCTTCGGCGAAGGCGGCCATGACGGCATCCTTCTGTTTGCCCTTGAGGCGGCCGTGGACCAGCCCCACCCGGTCCCCGAAGCGGCCCTTGAGCTCGGCGAAGCGCGCTTCGGCATTGGCGAGATCGACGACCTCCGATTCCTCGACCAGCGGGCAGACCCAATAGGCCTTGGCACCGCGCTCGAGCGCGCGAGCCACCCCATCCACCACCTCGCCCAGGCGCTCCAGCGGCAAGACCCGGGTATCGACCGGCCGACGCCCTGCCGGTTTCTCGTCGAGCCGGGAAACGTCCATGTCGCCATAGGCGGTCAGCATCAGGGTGCGCGGGATCGGCGTGGCCGTCATCACCAGCACGTCGACCGCCTGTCCCTTGGCGGCTAGGGTGAGGCGTTGATGGACGCCGAAGCGGTGCTGCTCGTCGATCACCGCGAGCGCTAGATCGCGGAACCGCACATCTTCCTGGAACAGGGAATGGGTGCCGACCGCCAGCGGTATCGACCCGTCGGCGAGCGCGGCGAGGGCGGCATCGCGGGCTTTGCCCTTCTCGCGCCCGGTGAGCAACTGAATCTCAAGTCCGGCGGCCGTAGCGAGCGGTGCGATGGTGGCGAAGTGCTGTCGGGCCAAGATTTCTGTCGGCGCCATCAGCGCTGCTTGGGCGCCGGATTCGATCGCGGTCAGCATAGCAATCAGCGCCACCACCGTCTTGCCGCTCCCGACATCGCCTTGCAGCAAACGCAGCATCCGGGTCTCGCTGGCGAGGTCGGCCTTAATCTCATCGATCGAGCGCTTCTGGGCACCGGTGAGCTGGAAAGGCAGGGCTGTGACCGCCCGCGCGACAAGACGCCCGTCGCCGACGATCTTGCGCCCGCGGCTGCGGCGTTGCTGGTTGCGGACCAAGGCGAGCGCCAGCTGATTGGCCAGTAGCTCGTCGAACGCCAGCCGCTGGCGCGGCAACGTCAGCGGCGAAAGATCGTCCTCGCTCTCCGGCTTGTGTGCAGCAACCAACGCACTCTTCCAGTCGGGCCAGCCCTGGCGGGCACAATAGCCGGGTTCCTGCCATTCGGGCAGATCGGGCACCCGCGCCAAGGCCGCAGCAACCGCCTTGGACAGGATCTTGGGCGTGAGGCCGCCGGTGAGCGGGTAGACTGGCTCGACGGTGGCCAGCCGCGCCGCCTCGTCCTGAGGCGCGATGTGGTCCGGATGCGTCATCTGCTTGCGACCACCGAAGAGCTCGACCCGGCCGCTCACGACGCGCCGCTGGCCGACCGGCAAGACCTTGAGTAGGTACTCGGGCCGGGCACGGAAGAACACCAGCTCGATGGGCCCGCTCTCGTCGCTGCAGTAGACTCGGTAAGGTTGCCGCGGGTTGCGCGGCGTAGCGTGCTCTTCGACGCTCAGCGTCAGCGTGGCCACGCGGCCCGGCTCGGCCTCGGCCACCTTGGGGGCATAGCGGCGGTCGATCACGCCGCTCGGCAGGTGCCAGCAGAGGTCGACCACCAGGGGGCCGGCAAGACGCTCGACCAGCTTGGCATTGCGTGGGCCGATTCCCGGCAAGGCGGTCACCGCCGGGAACAAGGGAAAGAGAATCTGCGGACGCATCGCAAGCCAAGATGGCGCAGTGCAGCAGGGCGGGGAAGGGCGCTGACACGTCCCCCGGAGAGCGCAGGGCCGCCCTGCGCCCGCCTCGCTTGGCAGGGCCGGTCGCCGCTGGCATAGTCCGCGCCGCCATGTCCGGCGATCCCCTGGCGACCAGACGCAAGCGCCTGCTCTACCGTAGCAAGCACCGCGGTACCAAGGAGGCCGATCTGCTGCTCGGCGGCTTCGCCGAAAGCCATCTATGGACGATGGATGAGACCGCGCTCGACTCATTCGAAGCGCTGCTCTCTCTGCCCGATTCCGTGCTGGTCGACTGGGTCACGGGACGGAGCCAGCCGGCCGAAGGCTACAGAACGCCGGTGACTGAGCTTCTCGTCAGCTTTAAACCAAAGACTGCAATAATTTGAAAACACTTGAAAAAGACGAAGTTATAGCGACCCAGGCCGTGGTCGGCCACGCGCCTGAAGGGATGGATGCCCTGTGGCTCGCGCGGTTGCTTGAAACGGCCGGCGCGCCAGTTCTCCATGTCGCCCGCGACGATTTGCGCATGGCGCGGCTCGCCGAGATGGCGGCCTTCTTCGCGCCCGGTGTCGAGATCCTGACCTTTCCGGCCTGGGACTGCCTGCCCTACGACCGGGTGGGCCCGCACCGCGATATCCTGGCTCAACGCATCGACGTCCTGACGCGCCTCGCCGTGGCGCCAGCGAGAGGTGGACGCCTTGTCGTCACCACCGTAAATGCGCTGCTTCAACGTCTGCCGCCCAAGACTGCCTTCCTCGACCGCCGCCTGGTCGCCAGGCCCGGCGACCGGCTGCCCACCGAGAACCTGGTGTCCTTTCTGCAAGCCAATGGCTATCTGCGCAGCGATACGGTGCGCGAACCCGGCGACTATGCGCTGCGTGGCGACATTGTCGATCTCTTCCCGCCCGGCATCGAGCAGCCGCTACGCCTCGATTTCTTCGGCGATGAGCTGGAGAAGGTGCGCACTTTCGATGCCATGTCGCAGTTAAGCGGCGGCACCCTTCAGGCGATCGACCTGCGGCCAGTCAATGAGGTGCTGCTGGAGCCAACCTCGATCGAGCGCTTCCGCGGCGGCTACCGCGCGCTGTTCGGCGCGCGGGGCGCCGGCGACCCTCTTTACGAAGCGATCAGCGCCAGCCGGCCCTACAGCGGGTTCGAACACTGGTTACCCCTGTTCTACGAGCGCCTCGAAACCTTGCTGGATTACCTACCGGACTCCCCCGTCACTTTCGATCATCAGGCCGAAGAGGCGCGGAACGCCAGGCTGGAGACTATCGCCGACTTCTATGGGGCGCGCCGCATGCTGGCCGATCGCAAGGACGGCGAGGAATCGCCTTATCGTCCGCTGGCGCCGGAGCGCCTCTATCTGATAGCGTCGGAGTGGGAGACTGCACTCGAAGAGCACCCGCAGCGCCGCTTCACGCCCTTCGCAGTAGTGACGCGCAGTGGTGACGCTGTCGATGCCGGCGCGCGCCCTGGTCGCGACTTCACCGAGGTGCGCACCGCCGCCGAGGTCAATCTCTTCGATGCGGTGCGCAGCGAGATCTCCAAGCTGCAGCAGAGCGGTCGCCGGGTTCTGATTGCCGGCACCAGCAACGGCGCGCGCGACCGCCTGGGCGGGTTGCTCGCCGAGCACGGCTTGCGCAACCTGGAGACGGCCTCCAGCTGGGGCCGAGCCCTCGCACTGCCCGCCGGCACAGTGGCCCTTGTCACGCTGGCCATGGAGCGCGGCTTTCTGCTGCCCGAAGCCGCGATCATCACCGAGCAGGACATCCTCGGCGAACGCATCGTTCGTCCCGCCGCCAAGCGCAGGCGGCCCGAGAACTTTCTCACCGATGCCACCAGCCTTCACGAGTACGACATCGTGGTCCATGTCGACCACGGTATCGGCCGGTACGAGGGCCTGGTCGCGGTCGAGGTCGGCGGCGCCCCCCACGACTGTCTCAAGGTCCTCTATGCCGGCGGCGATCGACTCTTCGTGCCGGTCGAGAACATCGAGGTGCTGTCACGCTTCGGCTCCGAAGAGGCCATCGTCGAGCTCGATCGTCTCGGCGGCTCTCATTGGCAGGCGCGCCGCGCGCGCATCAAGCAACGCATCTTGGAGATCGCCCGCGACCTGATCCGGGTTGCCGCCGCCCGCGCTGTCAAGACCGCGCCGGCGATGGCGCCGCCCGAGGGGGCCTACGAGGAGTTCGCGGCCCGCTTCCCCTATGCCGAAACCGACGACCAGGAGCGCGCCATCGCCGAGACGCTGGCCGATCTCGCTTCCGGGCGGCCGATGGATCGGCTGATCTGCGGCGATGTCGGCTTCGGCAAGACCGAGGTGGCGTTGCGCGCCGCCTTCGTAGCTGCCATGAACGGACATCAGGTGGCGGTGGTGGTGCCGACCACGCTACTTGCCCGCCAGCATTTCCAGACCTTCACCCAGCGCTTCGCGGGGCTTCCGATCAGGATCGCTCAGCTTTCGCGTCTGGTGAGCGCGAAGGATACGGCGGCTACCAAGGCGGAATTGGCCGAAGGCAAGGTCGATATTGCGATCGGCACCCATGCACTGCTTGCCAAGAGCGTGAAGTTCCGCGATCTCGGCTTGCTGATCGTCGACGAAGAGCAGCACTTCGGCGTCAAGCAAAAGGAGCGCCTCAAAGAGTTGCGTGCCGAGGTGCATGTCCTGACCCTGACCGCGACACCCATCCCGCGGACCCTTCAGCTTGCCATGTCGGGCGTCAAAGAGATGAGCCTGATCGCCACCCCGCCGGTCGACCGACTCGCGGTGCGTACTTTCGTGCTGCCCTACGACCCCATGATCCTGCGCGAGGCGATCCTGCGCGAGCATTTCCGCGGCGGGCAGATATTCTACGTCTGCCCGCGCATCGAAGACTTGCCGGAGCTGTCCGATCGGCTACGCAAGCTGGTGCCGGAGGTAAAACTGGCCGTCGCGCACGGGCAGATGGGTGCGCGCGCCTTGGAAGACGTGATGTCGGCCTTCTACGAGCGCCGCTTCGACTTACTGCTGTCGACCAATATCGTCGAGTCAGGCCTCGATGTACCGACCGCGAACACCATGGTGATCCATCGCGCCGACATGTTCGGTCTGTCCCAACTCTACCAGCTGCGAGGACGCATCGGCCGATCCAAGCTGCGCGGCTATGCCTATCTAACCTTGCCACTCGGCCGCGTGCTGACGGCAGGCGCCGAGCGCCGCCTCAACGTGATGCAGACCCTCGACGCGCTCGGCGCAGGCTTCACGCTCGCCAGCCACGACCTCGACATCCGCGGCGCCGGCAATCTGCTCGGAGAAGAGCAGTCCGGCCATATCCGCGAGGTCGGCATCGAACTCTACCAGCAGATGCTGGAGGAGGCTGTCGCCGACGCCCGGGCCGGACGCGGGCTGGCTGCCGAACGGGCCAAAGCCGAGGGCTACACGCCACAGATCAACGTCGGGACGCCTGTGTTGATTCCAGATGGTTACGTGGCGGACCTCAATGTCCGCCTCAGCCTCTACCGGCGCCTTGCGACCCTGGTGGATCAAACCGAGTTGGAGACTTTCGCCGCCGAGCTGATCGATCGCTTCGGGGCGCTGCCGGACGAGGTCGAGAACCTGCTCGCCATCATGGCGATCAAGCGGCTCTGTCGCGCCGCGGGCGTGGAGAAGGTCGACGCCGGCCCAAAGGGAGCGGTGATCGCCTTTCACAAGGACCGGGTCGCAAAGCCGGAGAAGCTGGTCGCCTTCATCCAGGCTCAGGCCGGATCGGTCAACCTCAGGCCCGACCACAAGCTGGTCTATCGCCGCCAGTGGGATCGCGCCAAGGATCGGGTGAGTGGGGTGCGACGGCTGCTGGGCGAATTGGCCGAGATCGCGCTTTAGGCGCTGGCGGCTTCCTTCGCTTCTTCCTCGCGCAGCAGGTCGAAAATCTGGAAGAAGATTTCCGGCGTATGAGCGCCAGGGAGAGCGTAGCGGCCATTGAAAATGAAGCAGGGCACGCCATTGATTCCGGCCTGGCGCGCTTGGACATCCTCGACCAATACCGGATCGGCCTCGTCGGCCTTCCGATCGACGGCGGCGAGCGCGTCCTGGAGATCGAGATCGTTGTCGCCCGCGACCTCGGACAGGACCTCGAGAGCGCCGATATCGCGCCCCTCCAGGAAATAGCACCGGAACAGCGCTTCGACCACCGGATCGGCCTTGCCGTTGCTGTCGGCGAAGTGAATCAGGCGATGCGAGCGCAGAGTGTTGGGTGTTCGCCTGATTTCCGAGATATTGAAGTCGATACCTTCCGACTGGCCAGCGGCGATGATCGGCTCGTAGACCGCCTGGGCGTTTTCGCGGCCACCGAACTTGGTTTCCAGATATCGCTGCCGATCCATGCCCTCGCGCGGCATGTCGGGATTGAGCTGGAAAGCGCGCCAGCGAACCGTGAGATCGGCCTGCGGACGCTCCTGCAGCGCACGCTCCAGCCGACGCTTGCCGATGAAGCACCAGGGGCAGACCGTATCCAAGAAGATGTCGATTCGCATCGTGCGGCTACTCCTGGGCAGTTTCGGCTGACGGACGTATCTGCGCCCCGTTTCTACGGGCTTGACCTTTGCTGAAGGTCCGCCAAGCATAACATAGGCGGTCGCGAGCGTGATAAAAGCCTCGTGCGAGGGGTTCATGGCCGGCCAATAAGGCCGATACACAAGGGGCCGATGAAGAGGGAACGAGGCAAGGACGGCGAGACGTCTACGGCGCACGCCGCTTCGCCCTACGAGCGCCATCTCGACCACAACACCGCTAATTGGGTGCCCCTGACGCCGCTGACCTTTCTCAGGCGCGCAGCGGCGGTTCATCCCAAGAAGATCGCGGTGATCGACGGCCGGCGCCGTTTCACCTACCGCGAGTTCTGGTCGCGCGTGCGGCGCCTCGCCTCGGCCTTGTCGAAACGCGGCATCGCGGCGGGCGACGTCGTGGCGGTCATGGCCGGCAATGTGCCGGCGCTGCTGGAGGCGCACTACGCGGTCCCGCTCCTGGGAGCGGTGCTCAATCCACTCAATGTGCGCCAGGATGCCGCCACCATCGCCTATTCGCTGTCGCATGGCGGCGCCAAGCTTTTGCTCGCCGAACGCGACTTCGCGCCGGTGTTACGGCCCGCGCTGAAAGAGCTGAAAGAGCCGCCGCTGCTGGTGGAGATCGAGCCCCTCGGGCAGAGCAGCCAATCGGCGCTTAACGCGCTCAGCTATGAAGCGCTGCTCGACGATGGCGACGAGGGTTTCGACAGCGATCAACCTCGAGACGAATGGCAGGCGATCTGCCTGCTTTACACCTCCGGCACCACTGGCAAGCCGAAGGGCGTGGTCTACCACCATCGCGGCGCCTACCTGAATGCGATCGGCAACGCCGTTACCTTCGGCCTCAAGGCGTGCTCGGTCTATCTCTGGACCCTTCCGATGTTCCATTGTAGCGGCTGGACCTACAGCTGGGCGGTGACAGCCATGGCCGCAACCCACGTCTGCCTTCGCAAGGTCGAGCCGGCGGCAATCTATGCCGCCATAGCGGAAGAGGGCGTAACCCATCTCTGCGGCGCACCGGTGGTGCTGACGATGATCGCCAATGCGCCGGAAACGGCACGACGACCTTTCCCGCAGCGGGTCGAGGTGGCGACCGGCGGCGCCGCGCCGCCGAGCGCAGTCATCGAGGCGATGGAGGCGCGCGGCTTTCGCGTTACGCATCTCTACGGCCTCACAGAAAGCTACGGGCCGGCCTCGGTCTGCGACTGGCAGGAAACCTGGGAAGACCTGCCGCTCGAACAGCGCTCCGCCAAGATGGCGCGCCAGGGGCAACGCTACCTCACTCTCGACGGCCTCAGGGTTGCTGACCCGGCGACCCTCGAGACCGTTCCGGCTGACGGCCAAACCATTGGCGAGATCGTACTGCGCGGAAACACCGTCATGAAGGGCTACCTCGAGGATGTGCAGGCAACCGCAACGGCCTTCAAGGGCGGCTGGTTCCACAGCGGCGACCTGGCGGTGATCCACTCAGACGGCTATGTCGAAATCAAGGACCGCGCCAAGGACATCATCATCTCCGGCGGCGAGAACATCTCCAGCCTGGAGGTCGAAGAGGTGCTCTATCGCCATCCCAAGGTTCTGGAGGCCGCGGTGGTGGCACGGCCCGACGTGACCTGGGGCGAGACGCCCTGCGCCTTCGTCACGCCGCGCGAGGGAGCGAACGTGACGGCCGAGGAGCTCACCGCCTTCTGCCGCGAGCGCCTCGCCGGCTTCAAGCTGCCCAAAACCTACGTTTTCGGGCCGCTCCCCAAGACGGCGACCGGCAAGGTGCAAAAGTTCGCCCTGCGCGAACAGGCCAAGGCGATCGGGCCATGAGCGACGGGATCGGTGCGCTCTTCGCGCTCGATGGCAAGGTGGCTTTGGTGACCGGCGCGGCCGGCGGGCTGGGCAGCCGCATGGCCGTGACGCTGGCGCGCGCCGGCGCCAAGGTGGCGCTGGCCGGGCGGCGCAGCGAAGCGCTCGCCAAGCTGGCGGAAGAGATCGCCGCGTTCGACGGCCGTGCGTTGCCGGTCGAGCTCGACTTGCCGGATCCGGAGAGCGTTGCCCGCTGTATCGAGACCAGCGAGACCGAGTTGGGCCCGCTGTGCATCCTGATCAACAATGCCGGCATCGTCGACCGCGAGCCGTCGCTCACCCTGTCCCAAGAGCTCTGGGATCAGGTGATCGACGTCAACTTGAAAGGCGCATTCCTGATGGCGCAGGCCGCGGCCAGGCGCATGATCGACGAGGGCCACGGCGGCAGTATCGTCAACATCGCCTCGATCCTCGGGCTGGTCGGTGCCGGGCGCGTTTCCACCTATAGCGCCACGAAAGGCGGGTTGATCTCGCTCACCCGCACCCTCGCAGTCGAATGGGCGCGTCACGGCATCCGCGTCAACGCGATCTGCCCTGGCTACATCGAGACCGACCTCAACCGCGAGTTTCTCGCCAGCAAGGCCGGCGATGCGATCAAGACGCGCATCCCGCAGCGCCGCACCGGCACGCCAGCCGATCTCGATGGCGCGCTGATGCTATTGGCCTCCGATGCCGGAACCCATATCACCGGCAGCGCCCTGGTGGTCGATGGTGGCCTCAGCGTGGCGCTTTAAGAGCAGGTGCTATGGATTTCACGCTTCAGCCCGAGCACGAGATACTACGGCAGCGCTATCGTGCGTTCATCGAGCGCGAGGTGATTCCGCTCGAGGGTGCGCGCGAGAACTACGACGAGCACGAGAATATCCGTCTCGATCTCCTCGAAAAGCTGCGCGGCAAGGCTAAGGCGGCCGATCTCTGGACGCCGCAGCTGCCTAAATCCGACGGCGGCCTCGGCTTGCCGATGCCGGCGGTCGCCGCTTGCTACGAAGAGATGGGACGCTCGATCTTCGGCCCGCTCGCGTTCAACTGCGCGGCGCCCGATGACGGCACCATGATCCTGCTGTCCAAGGTCGGGACGCTGGAGCAGAAGAAGCGCTGGCTGGCGCCGCTGGTCAGCGGCGAGGCCCGCTCGTCCTTCGTCATGACCGAGCCGGCGCCAGGTGCCGGCTCCGATCCTTCGATGATGCGCACGACCGCGACAAAGGTGGGCAAGGCTTGGCGGATCGAGGGCCGCAAGTGGTTCATCACCGGAGCCGGCGTCGCCCAGCATTTCGTCTTAGTGGCCCGCACCTCCGACGATCCGCGCAAGGGGCTCACCGCCTTCCTCTTCGATCGCGATCAAGCGGGCTGGAAGATCGAGCGCCGCATTCAGATTCTGGGGCCGGAGGAGCACGGTGGCCACTGCGAGTTGACTTTCGAAGGCCTGGAAATCCCCGAGGAAAACGTCCTGCTCGGCATCGGCGACGGCCTGAAGGTGACGCAGGTCCGCCTTGGTACCGCACGCCTCACCCACTGCATGCGGTGGTTGGGGCTGTCCAAGCGTGCCATGGAAATCGCCGCGCACTACGTGCGCGAGCGCGACTCATTCGGCGAGAAGCTCTCTGCGCGCGAGGGCGTGCAGTGGATGCTGGGCGAGGCGGCGATGGCAATCGAGCTGGGTCGGCTCGCCACCATGAAAGCGGCGGCCAAGCTCGAGAGCGGCGATTTCGCCCGGCAGGAGGTCTCACTCGCCAAGATTCAGGTGGCCGACACACTCCATAAGGCGGTCGACACCGCGATCCAGCTCTGCGGCGCGCGCGGCTATTCCAAGGACACGATCCTCGAGTGGATCTATCGCTATGCCCGCCAAGCCCGTTTGGTCGACGGCGCGTCGGAGGTTCACAAGATGGTGCTGGCGCGGCGCTTCCTCGAGGGCGGCCCGGATTTCTGGAGCTGGTCGTGAGCTTGCCGTCATTGGCCGAGCGACTGACGCAGCGGCGCCCGGCCCTGGAGGCCTTCCTTGCGGAAGCCGCCGGCGCCACGAGCGCCGCCATTGTCGAGTTGCGGCCGCTGTCGGGCGGAGCGATCCAGGAGAATTGGCTGCTCGCGGTGGACGTAACCGGCGGGGCGGAGGAGGGGCGCCGGCACTATGTGCTGCGCGCCGACGCGCCGAGCAAGGTCGCGGCCAGCCTTACCCGCGCTCAGGAATTCGCCGTGCTGAAAACCGTCCATGCCGCCGGAATCCTGGCGCCCGAGCCGCTGTGGCTGGTCGAGGGCGACGCGTTACTCGGGCAAGGATTCTACCTGATGCGACAGCGGCCCGGTATCGCCGAGGGACGGCGCCTCGTCACCGACGGCAATCTGGGTGGCGACCGCCTCGCGCTCCTGCGGTCGCTCGGCGTGGAGCTGGCGAAAATCCATCGCATCCGGCCACCGCAGGCGGCGCTTTCGTTCCTTCCGCTGCCGGAGCCCAGCCCGGCGCTCTTTGCCGTAGCCTGGGCGCGCGCTGCACTGGACCGTCTGGTCACGGAGGGCTACAGCCGCCATCGCCCAGGCCTCGAATGGGGGCTGACCTGGTGCGAGGCGCACGCGCCGCAATGCGCGCAGGTCACCTTGATCCATCAGGACTATCGCACCGGAAACTATCTGGTCGACTCCGAGGGTCTCACCGCGATCCTGGATTGGGAGTTCGCCGGCTGGGGCGATCCAATGAGCGATCTCGGCTGGTTCTGCGCCAAGTGCTGGCGCTTCGGGCGCGAGGAGAGGGAAGCCGGCGGTATCGGCGCACGAAAGGACTTCTATCGCTGCTACGAGGACGCCTCGGGAGTAAGGATCGACCGCGCCGCGGTTTTCTATTGGGAGGTCATAGCGCACATCCGCTGGGCGGTGGTCGCCTTGCAGCAGGGGGCCCGCCACCTGTCCGGACTGGAGCCATCGCTCGATCTGGCGCTCACTGGTCGCGTCCATCCGCCGCTCCTCGAACGCGAAATCCTGTCAATGACGCCGCCCCAACGCTGGCGCGCCACATGAGCCCTCTGCAGCCGGACGAGCGTCCGAGCGGTGCCGAGCTGCTGAGGCAAGCGCGCCACGAGCTGCGTGAGGTCGCAGAGCACGGAGCGTCAGGCGCCGGCAACGACTATCGGGCGCGCCTCATCGCCAAGGCGACGGTGATCGCCGCTCGCGAGCTCGAGCAGGGCGGAGCCTGGCGCGACTCCCTGGTGGAGGCACTTGGATCACTGCTCGGCGAGCGGAAACTGCAAGATCTTGCCCGCCTCGAAGCGAGGCTGGCGAAGGAGATACGCCACGGCGGCAGGAACGGCAACTCCGCGACCTATGCCTATCTGTTTGCCGCCAACTCTCCGCGTACTGCGTTGGTCGTCGGCGAGACCAGGAAGAGTCGCATCTCATAGCGTACCTTCGAACGCTACCCACTTTTCCGATTTTCCTTTACTTCGCTGCCCGGTCGGATCGAATGAACCTTTCGGGGCCGGGGCGCGACTGATCGGTAACCCCGGCCGCTCCGGCGGCGGAGTGCCCGGCAAACCGAGGAGCCAACCATGACGAAGCTATCCGTTGCCCTATCGGCCATTGCGCTTGTAACCAGCGCCGGCGCTGCACTCGCCGATCCCGACCTGGTGCCCGACGTCAGCCAGCTGGACAGCGGCACGATCGCCGTCATCAACAACGGCGACAGTGCTTCGGTTGCCACTTACGTCGCCGTTGTCTGCGACAAGCTGCCCGGTAGCGGCGGCTGTCCGGAGTCGCCGGGAATGGCCGCATACGAGATGCCGCAGTTCGGCGCGATCCCTCAAGGCCACGCCGTAGTGGCGGTGCCGGCGCTCCAGCCCGGCCAATCTTTCTCGCACAACTACAGCTTCTGGGACGACCTCGATTGGACGTCAGGGGCGCAGTACCAACTGACGGCCTATGTCGATCCGGGACTCGCGGTCGGCGAGAGCAACGAGGGCAACAACAACGGCTCGAAGATGTTCCAAATCAACAAGACCGCAGTTGGCGGTAGCAGTAGCGCCAGTGGCTTTGTCGCCAAGCCTGGAAGTGGCGGCGGACCCGGCACGTCAGGTGGTTCCGCACCCCCGCTGCCCAGCGGTGGCCAGCCCAATACGGCGCCGCTCGGCGGCCAGGGGCAGCCCGGCGCGGTCGCAATGCCCGGTCAGCCCGACATCATCGTGACGCCGCTCGGATTCATGATCTCCACGCTCATCAAGTGGGGCCAGAGCGAAACCATCGATCACCCGAGCAACGTCAAGCAAATCCAGACCGGACCGGTGAAGAACCTCTGCCTGATGGCGCAAGCTGGGCACCGCACGCACAACAGTGGCCCGGCGGGTACCGGTAACTTCCAGAATCGCTACTATCGTGACGGACAACAGGTGCATTCGCAGACCCTGAACCTGCCCGCCAAGAGCGGCGTCGACTGGCAGCTTTTCGACCTCTACCTGCACGAGGGCTGGAACACCGTCGAGGTGCGCCTCGACGACGGCAATGCTGTCGCCGAGTCCAACGAGAGCAACAACAAGCAGTTCGTGAAGGTGAATCTTCAGCTCGACTGCGACGGCGACGGCAGGATCGCCGGCTCCGGCCCGATCCTGAAGGCGCCGACCATACCGCAGCAGCCCGGCGCACGCGCTCCGCAGCGTCTAGCGCCGATTCCGACACAGCCGGAGCCGCCCACGCGGACCCTGAACCTGGCACCGGCCAATTAGACACGCTTCGGGCGTGTCGGCACGGCCCGGTCCGGCGCAGCAAGCGCCGAAGGCCTGGTCGCTGCTCTGACCGGCGGAAGGCGAAAGACGGTGACGGAGAAACCTACCCGGCCGCGGCGCGCGCGGGCTCGGCCGTGGTCACTTGCTGGCGTACGAAGTGGGCGATCAGGGCCAGGCACTCCGGTGAGAAATCGAAGGTCACGCCCAATTGGTCGCCATGCCGCCAAGAGCGGGTAACCGTGCAACGACCGCTCGCTGGGTGATAGAGGCTGACTGTCAGGCGGGCGAAAGGCGGCAGTCCTTCGGCGTTGAGCCGCGCACCCCCGAGCGAGATGTCCTCCATCTGGCATGGGAATTTCTGACCGTCGGCAGCGAGTTCGATCTCGGCCCCAACATCCAGCGTATAGCGCGGCCACTCGCGCCGTTCACCGCGTTGCGGTCGGGTGGTCCAGTCTGCGAGTGCGCCGCTCTTACTTCCAAGGGTGACGGCCATGACTAGCCTCCGTCGATCCAAAACTGGCTGTCGCTTGCCGGCCACATCCCTCAAAGCCTTGACCCAACAGGGTTAACAAAATGCTAATGCCCTTGGCGGCAAGCGCACCAGAGGCGTAGCATGATCCCAATAGGCTCATCGTCCGCTCCGCGCGGTCGCCTCGCGGTGGCGCCTTGTGCGGCCTGAGGTGACAAGGGACGGCTTGCGGCGAAAGCTGGCATTGGGAGGGCCCTGCCATGAAGGTCAAAGCGATGCTCGAATCGAAGGGGACCAAGGTCGAAACCGTGGCACCCGACGCGACGATCGAGACCGCGGTTCACTTGCTCAAGCTTCAGAAAATCGGCGCCGTCGTTGTCAGCGACGATAAGAAGCGCGTGCAAGGCATTCTATCCGAGCGCGACATCGTGCGTGCGCTCGCCAGTCACGGCGGGGCAACCCTGCAGTTGAGGGTCGCCGATCTCATGACTCGTGAAGTCAAGACAACTACGCCTGAGGTGAACGTCAAGGATGTGATGATCGAGATGACCCGCGGCCGCTTCCGTCACTTGCCAGTGCTGGAGGAGGGGCAGCTCGCAGGCATCGTTTCGATCGGCGACGTAGTGAAGAACCGCCTTGACGAGCTCGAAACCGAAACCAACGTCTTGCGGGACTACATCGTCGGGCGTAGCTGAGCCGCTCCGAATCCGCGCCGCGCAACGCACACGGCCGGCGTTAGCTCGTTTGCGCTTGGCACCGGTGCCAGACTTCGATGGTGGTGCCGCTATTCCCGGGTCGCGCGCCGAGACTGAGGTTCAACGTCTCCTCGTTTAAAAGAACCATAAAAATCGTCGCGCCGCCGTTGTCTTCGACAGCCAGGATCTCGTAGGAGAATGCATGGCGGCTGTAG
>JBOHKJ010000040.1:0-4359 GCA_050728975.1 Kiloniellales bacterium
GCCAGGGAATCTCTGGCTTTGCGACGTTGTCGCTGTCTCTCCTTTGGGCTAGGGATAGGCTGCATGAGCGCTCCTGAAAGTCCGGAACTCGGCCCGATCGGGAACGGACTCCCGAGTCTGCCTGTCCAGCGTGGGTTGGCGTGAGCCACACAGACCTGGCGGCGGTACGCCGCGAACGCGAGCGCCCGAAGGGCCGGAGCGCTGCCGTGCTGCTCGGGCTGTGGTGCTTTGTCCGCCCCTACCGGCTTCAGGTAACAGGGGCATTGGTGGCCCTCTTGGCGGCCGCCGGCACGGTTCTGGCTCTCGGCTTCGGCCTGCGGCGCCTGATCGACGAAGGCTTTGCCGGCGGTAACGCGGAAACCCTGGACCGGGCCGTGCTGGTCCTGCTCGGCGTCGTGTTCCTGCTCGCCGCCTCCTCCTATGCCCGCTTCTCCCTGGTCTCCTGGATCGGCGAGCGTGTGGTGGCCGACCTGCGACGGGCGGTCTTCGATCGGGTCATCGCCCTCTCGCCTGCCTTCTACGAGATAAATCGCAGCGGCGAGATTCTTTCGCGCCTCACCACCGACACCACGTTGCTACAGATGGTCGTTGGCACGTCTGTATCGATCGCGCTCCGGAACTTCCTGTTGCTAGTGGGCGGAATGCTGCTGCTGGCGATCACCAGCGCCAAGCTCACCGGGCTGGTGGTCCTGGTCATCCCAGCCGTAGTGCTTCCGATCCTGATCTTCGGTCGCCGGGTAAGAAGGCTGTCGCGCGCGAGCCAGGACCGGGTGGCGGATGTCGGCGCCTACGTCGGCGAGTCGCTGACGGCGATCCGTACCGTGCAGGCCTTCGGCCACGAGCCTCACGACCGCACCGGTTTTGCCGAGCGGACCGAAGCGGCATTTCTGACAGCGGTAGAGCGCATCAGGGCTCGGGCGGCCCTGACCGCGCTGGTGATCGTGCTGGCCTTCGGGGCGGTCAGCGGCATCCTGTGGGTCGGCGGTCACGACGTGCTGGCCGGTCGGATCAGTCCTGGAGAACTCTCCGCCTTCGTCTTCTACGCGGTGGTGGTGGCGGGCTCGGTCGGCGCGATCAGCGAGGTGATCGGAGATCTACAGCGCGCCGCCGGCGCCACCGAGCGGCTGTTCGAGCTGCTGGCCAGCGAGCCCGAGATTAGGGCACCGGCTGATCCCAAGCCGCTGCCTCGACCAGTCAGCGGCCAGATCGCCTTCTCTCGGATTGAGTTCAGTTATCCTAGCCGGCTCGATCGGCCGGCGCTGCAGGGTTTCGATCTGGCGGTCGCGCCTGGCGAGCGGATCGCGCTTGTCGGCCCCTCGGGTGCCGGCAAGACGACGGTGTTTCAGCTGCTGCTGCGCTTCTACGACCCGCAGCGCGGGCGTGTCGTCCTCGAGGGCATCGACCTCAAGGACCTCGACCCCAAGGTGCTGCGCGGCGCCATCGGTCTGGTACCACAGGACCCGGTGATATTTTCCGCCAGCGCGCGGGAAAATATCCGCTACGGCCGGCCAGAAGCGAGCGACGCCGAGGTCATGGCGGCGGCCGAGGCGGCGGCAGCGCGTGAATTCCTGGAGCGACTGCCCGACGGTATCGATAGCTTCCTGGGCGAGCGAGGGGTCCGGTTATCCGGCGGCCAGCGCCAGCGTCTCGCAATCGCGCGCGCGATCCTGCGAGACCCCGCCGTACTGCTGCTTGACGAGGCTACCTCCGCTCTCGACGCCGAGAGCGAGCGCGCGGTGCAACAGGCGCTTGAACGCCTGACAGCCGGGCGCACCACGCTGGTGATCGCGCATCGGCTAGCGACAGTGCTGAAAGCCGACCGTATCGTCGTCATGGATCAGGGGCGAATCGTCGCCAGCGGCCGCCACCAACAGCTGATGCAAGCAGGAGGCCTCTATGCGCGCCTGGCCGCGCTGCAGTTCGTTGAAGCAGCAGGCGGCAACGTTGACAATCCCACGAAAGCTCAGGTCGACTTGTCGCGGGTATAGCGATCCGCTTTAGAGTTGGTCTATATTCAGCTCGATGAGGCGGTTTCGTTCCCAGTCTGCTTCTCCGTTGCCTTCCTCCAACGGATAGAATTCGCCGAAACCGGCGGCAACTAGCCGCTCGGGTGGGATGCCTTCGGTTATCAAGTACTTCACCACCGAAACCGCACGTGCTGTCGATAGCTCCCAATTGGACGGAAACGCGAAGGTGTTGATCGGCCGCCGGTCGGTGTGGCCGTCGACGCGCAGGATCCAGTCGATACCGGGAGGAATCTTTGCGGCGATCTCCTTCAACGTTGCCGCGAACCGCGAGAGCTGTACCTTGCCGGGTTCGCCGAGCTCGGCCGAACCGGTCGCGAACAGCACCTCCGACTGGAAAACGAACCGATCGCCGACGATGCGAATGTTTGGGTTGTCGCCCAGAACCTCGCGCAGACGGCCGAAGAACTCGGAGCGGTAGCGCGCCAGCTCCTGCACCTTGCTGGCCAGCGCCACGTTGAGGCGCCTGCCAAGGTCGGCAATCTGCACGTCCTGCTGTTTGGCCTCGGCCTCGCTCGCCTCCAGGGCGGCCGCGATGCGCGCTAGCTGCTGGCGCAATGCCTGGATCTGACGATTGAGAATCAAGACCTGACGCTCGGCGTCCTCGGTGAGGCGCTGCTGTTCGCTCGTCGCCTCCTCGGCGCTCGCTAGCCTGTTTGTCAACTCGTCGCGCAGCGACTGCAGAATCGCTATCTCGGACAAGAGTCGCTCGATCTTCTCCTTGTCCGCGTCGATCGCCTTGTAGGCGTCTTCCAGCTCCTTGGCGACTTTCGCATTCTCGGCGTCGGCTTCGGTCAGCCGGCGTGCCAGCTCCTCGCGCGCCTGCTGGAGCGCGGCTATCTCGGCAAGCTGCAGCTCGACCTTCTCGCGATCGGCGGCGGTCGTTTCCTCTAGCTGCTCTAGCGCTGCGCGCGCCTGCGCTTCCTTGGCCTCGGCTTCGGCGAGAGCGGACTGGAGACGTTCGCGCTCGCTACCGAAAGCGGCGATCTGGGACGACAGCTCCTCACGTGCCGCCAGCGAGGACTGCAGCTCAGCAGATAGCTGGGCGACGTTGAGGCGCAACTCCGCGCTCGCGCTGCGTTCCAGCGACAAGAGGTTGGCGAGCTCGTTGACTTGGGTCTCGAGGCGCTGCAAGGCCTCGTCGCGACCGGTCAGCGCGATCGATAGAAAGAAATGCGAGATAATGAAGACCAGAAGGACAAAGATGATGACCAGCAGCAGCGACGAGAGTGCGTCGACAAAGCCCGGCCAGACGTTGAAGGTGCGGCGGCTGGCGCGGCGGCCGGCGGATTGCACGGGTTAACCCTGCTCGCTTTCCTCGGCGATGGCGGCGATCGTGCGAGTCAGCAGACGGATTTCGCTCCGCAGCTCTTGCACAATGTGGTCGCGCCCGCCGGGGGCGTCATTCACCAGTTGCTCGAGGCGCAGGTCGACGTTGCGGATATGGGCCCGCGTGGCCTCGTCGAAGCCGCCGCCGAAGTCGGCTTCGCTGAGACGCCGCATCAAAGCCTGTTGGCCACGCAGTTGGTCGGCGAGCGAACCCATCTGTTCGGTCAGCTTGTGCAAGCTCTGATTGACCGAGTTGCGGTCTGCTTCGCCGCGCGCCACCGTGCGTTGAAGCTCGTCGAGGCTGTCGGCGGTTTTTTCCAGCAGGGCCTGGATATAGGCCGGGACCGATTGTTCGCCGTCGGCGACGCCGGCTCCGCTGGACAGCCGCGTCTGTCCCGACAGCCATTCCTCCAATTCGTTGAAGAAGCGGTTATGGGCCTGGCCGGCTTGCAGCTCGAGGAAACCGAGGATCAACGAGCCGCCGAGCCCGAACAGCGAGGAGCTGAAGGCGGTACCCATGCCCGAGAGTGGGGTTTCGAGACCGCGCTTAAGGTCCTCGAACAGCGTGAGCGTGTCGCCGCCGGAGCTCGAGAGTCCGGCGATCGTGCCACCCACCGCGCCGACTGTTTCCATCAGGCCCCAGAAGGTTCCGAGCAGGCCGAGCAAGACCAGGAGGCCGATCAGGTAGCGCGAGATTTCGTGCTTCTCCTCGATGCGGCTCTGAATGCCGTCAAGCAGCGTGCGCAATGAAAGCGCCGAGAGCGATATTCGCCCCGTGCGCTCGCCCAGCATGTTAGCCATTGGCCCGAGCAGACGCGGCTGTTGAGCTTCGGATACTGCCGCCGCATAGACGAAGCCGCCGCGGCTCTGCTGGCGTAGCTTCTCTAGCCAGTCTATCTCCGGCTTGAGCTGCAGGACCTGCCAGAAGATGTAGACAATTCCGAACAACAGCACGCCAAGGATCATGCCGTTGAAGGTGACATTGGCCTCGAAGGCGGCCTCAAGC
>JBOHKJ010000041.1:0-1658 GCA_050728975.1 Kiloniellales bacterium
GAGTCGGGAAGCGGCGGCAGCTCCGCGGCCCGAGCCGGGTCGGCGCCCAAGGGAACCGTCAGCGCGGCGGCGAATGCGATCAGCGGAAGGAAGGTCTGCCCTAAGCGCCCCATCGTTCTCTCCCTGATGCTCGAAGTCTTATCGGTCTTGGCGTCCGGCACGGCTCTTCCCGTCACCGTCGGGCTGCTCATCGGCGCGCGGCCGGTGCTCGACCGAAGGGATGCGCGCTCTTGCCCGCGAAGAAACTATCCCATGCCGGATCAGCCGGGTCAAATGCCTCGGCCTCGGCGGGGCAGCGCCGCCTTGCGCCCGGCGCGTATATGGTATTAAGAATAGAATGATAGGCAGATATCCCGACAGGCCGACCGGAGTGGATGCGCCGCGATGCCGGGCGGCCGCGCAGCGGCGCGACGGGGAGGATATGAGCGAGCTCGACCTGGCGCCGCAGATCGTCGACGAAAGAGCCCGCCTAAGCGCGGTCGAGCGCCTGCGCGCGGCGCAGGTGGTCCTGCCGACGCTCGGTCAGCTGGCGGTCCCGTCGCAGATTCCGGACGCGCTCGGCGCGGACCTCGAGGCCGTCGACCCTGACGAGCCGCGGGCGGCCAATCTGTTCCGGGTCCACTGGTACAACGATGCCGTAGGGCGGCGACGCGCCGCGCTGCCGGCCTACATCGAGCTGCCGGAGGCGCTGACCGGCGTCGAGGCGCGCATCGTCGTCGCGCTCGGCTGCCGCTTCCCGATGATCGGATCCCACAAGGTGCTGGCCGCCTATGGCTGCCTCGCCCCGCGCCTCGTCACCGGGCGGTTCGATCCCGCCGTCCACAAGGCCGTGTGGCCCTCGACCGGCAACTACTGTCGCGGCGGCGTCGCCATCTCGCGCATCCTCGGCTGCCGGGGCGTCGCCGTGCTGCCGGCCGGCATGAGCCGCGAGCGCTTCGACTGGCTACAGCGCTGGGTCGCCGACCCGGCCAACATCGTGCGCACGCCCGGCACCGAGAGCAACGTCAAGGAGATCTACGACAAGTGCCACGAGCTCGAGCGCGATCCGGCCAACGTGATCCTGAACCAGTTCGCGGAGCTCGGTAACTATCTCGCCCACTTCCACTGCACCGGCCGCGCGCTCGGCGCGATCTTCGAGGACCTGCGCTTGCGCGACCCTGCGCTTCGGCTCGCCGCCCTGGTCGCGGCCACGGGCTCGGCCGGAACCATCGCCGCCGGCGACTGGCTGAAGGCCAACTATGGCGCCAGGATCGTCGCGGTCGAGGCCCTGGAGTGCCCGACCATGCTCTACAACGGCTATGGCGAGCACAACATCCAGGGCATCGGCGACAAGCACATCCCCTTGATTCACAACGTCATGAACACCGACCTCGTGGTCGGCGTCTCGGACCGCAGCACGGATGCCCTCGACGTCCTCTTCAACACCGAGGTCGGCCGCGGCTATCTCGCCACCAGGCGCCGGATCGATCCGGCGCTCGTGGCCACGCTCGACGGGCTCGGCCTGTCGGGCATCGCCAATGTGCTGGCAGCGATCAAGACGGCGAAGCATCTGGAACTCACCCCGTCGGACGTGATCGTCACGGTCGCGACCGACAGCGCCGCGATGTACGCGAGCGAGCGCGAGCGCTGCCTGGCGACGCGCTTTGCCGGGGGTTTCG
>JBOHKJ010000042.1:0-4159 GCA_050728975.1 Kiloniellales bacterium
GTGTTCCGATAGACCGGCAATCGGGAGTGGCCGCCGCGGCCCATTACGTCAATCAGTTCATCGATTCCGCTATTTATCTCGACCGCTATGATGTCCGCTCGTGGAACCATGACATCGTACGCGGTTAGGTGGCGGAGCTTCAGAATGTTCGCCAGCATCACCCGTTCATGGCTGCCGATCAGGGCGCCGGCCTCCTCGCCGCCTTCGTGTTCCTCGATCTCTTCAATGATCTCTTCAATGGTATTGCGCAGGTGCGACTCTCCGTTCCTCAGCCCCAGAGTCCCACGCAGCCATTGCCAAAAGTGGGTGAAAGTGGACGCTTCGCTTACGGTTTGTGTGCACCGGGCGGATCGTTCGTTACTATCTTCGGATGCTTCACTCATGGCCAGCAATCACAGGTGGGTCATCGATCGTCGGATATGGCCGGTAAGGATCACCTATACCCAAGGTTGACAACACGGAAACCTCGAACGCTTCCATTTCGGAGGCTTGAGGTTCGCTCTGATGGTCGAAGCCCAGTAGGTGCAGAACGCCATGTACAACCAGATGACAAAAATGATTCGGCAGGGGCTTGTGCTGCTCGGCGGACTCGCGCTCTAGAGTTTCGCGCGATAGCACAACGTCGCCGAGTTGGAGCGGATTAGCGGGTTCTGACGGATCGCTCGCTTCCTGGCTCGCGAATGACAGGACGTTGGTAGGCGTATCGCAGCAGCGATATTGCCGATTCAACTCACGGCTGTAATTATCATCAACCAGCACAATACTCAGCTCGACGGGGCAGGAGATGGCGATTGCTGGTGGTGCAGAGGCGAGAGCCGCGTCCGCCGCGCGGTGTGCTAGGGTCTTGACATGGGGCAGGCTCCGCTTCCATGCCGCGTCAAGGATAAGCACCGTGACCTCGGTACTTGCAGTTGCGGAACTCTTCCTCACTCAAATCCCCGAATCGGCCACTTCTCGCCGCTCGGCCGTCACTGTCGCTTGATCGTGCCTTGTTCTCGAGCCGCCGCAGCGTTGTCTCGCGCCTCATACGCTCTAACAATTCGGGTAACAAGCGAGTGACGCACAACGTCGGCATCAGTAAACTGGAAGAATGTCACTCCCTCCATGCCCCCGAGCAGTTCGACGGCATCGCGCAGCCCGGAAGGTTGACCGGCTTGCAGGTCCACCTGACTTGGGTCACCCGTTACCGCCATACGACTATTCTCACCGAGCCGGGTAAGGAACATCTTCATCTGGACCGATGTCGTGTTCTGCGCTTCGTCCAATATGATAAAAGAGTTGCTAAGCGTACGTCCGCGCATAAAAGCCAGCGGCGCGACCTCTATTTCGCCGTTTGATAGCCGCTTTAACACTTGTTCCGCCGGCAGCATGTCGTATAGCGCGTCGTACAAGGGCCTAAGGTAAGGATCGACCTTTTCCCGCAGATCGCCGGGTAAAAAGCCCAGCCGTTCGCCTGCCTCGATTGCGGGGCGCGAGAGGATGATGCGGTTGACCTCGTCTGTCATCAGCATCGATACGGCCATGGCGACCGCCAGGTAGGTCTTGCCGGTGCCCGCCGGACCGATGCCAAACACCAGCTCGTGTCTTTGGAGCGCCTCGATATAGGCAGCTTGGCCGGGGGACCGCGGGGAAACCTGACGCTTGCGCGTTCGGATGATCAAGCCTTCAGCGTGTATCGCGGTTACCGCCTTGGCGCCGGACTCCAACTCTGGCGCGCTTTGCACCAGGCGTACCACCGCGTCAACCTCGGCGTCGCCGACGTGCATGCCCTTCCTCAAGCGCTCGTAAAGGGCGCGAAGAGCGGCTTCAGCCGCATTGACGCTGTCTTGCTCACCAGATATGGCAACGCTGTTGCCGCGGGAAGCCAGCGAAACGCCGAGGCGCTGCTCGATTCGCGCGAGATTCTGATCGTGTTCGCCGAACAAAAGGGGTAACAACGCATTGTCATCAAACTGGACCAGCATCGGCCGCTTTTTGCCCGAATTGAAAGCGGATCTCAATTATCGACCCTCGCACCGTCAGATCGCGGTGTTGTCCCAGCTTCGCGATTGCCGAACGAACCGCCTTGAGGCACGTCCGCCTGCAATGTGCCGGTGAGACTATTGGAGAGGGCGTCGACGATGCGCACGTTCACGATGGCGCCGAGCGACTCTTTGGGTGCGTCAACGTGAACGGCCTGCATGTACGGAGTACGCCCCGCAAGCTGTCCCTGCTTGCGACCAGGACGCTCAAGCAGCACCGGCATAACCCTGCCGATGGTGCTCCGATTAAATGCGAGCTGATGCTCGTGGAGCAGATGCTGCAGCGCGGCCAGCCGTTCATCTTTCACAAGTTCGGATACTTGGTCGGCAAACGTTGCGCCGGGCGTTCCGGGTCTGGGGCTATACTTGAACGAGTATGCCTGAGCAAAGGAGATATCCGTGACGAGCCGCAGGGTTTCCGCAAAGTCCTCGTCCCTTTCGCCGGGGAACCCCACGATAACGTCGGACGACAGAGCGATGTCGGGACGGGCGACGCGTAGCCGGGCAACGATCCGGCGATAGTCGTCGGCTGTGTGGCGCCGGTTCATGGCTTCCAGCACCCGGTCCGAGCCGGATTGTACTGGTAAGTGCAGGAAAGGCATGAGCTTGGGCTCCTCAGCATGGACCGCAACCAATTCGTCGTCCATGTCTCCCGGATGGGAGGTAGTGTACCGAATGCGGTGTAGCGCATCGATTTCGGCAAGCCGCACGATGAGCCTACCCAGACCCCAGATCGTTCCATCCGGCGCCTGCCCATGGTAGGCGTTAACATTTTGACCGAGAAGTGTTATCTCCCTCGCACCGCGTCCCACCAAGCGAGTTGCCTCGGCGACAACATCCGCGACGGGCCGAGAGTACTCGGCGCCACGGGTATACGGAACGACGCAGAACGAGCAGAACTTGTCGCAACCCTCCTGAACCGTGAGGAAGGCGGCCGGCCCGTGCGCTGCTTGCTCTTCCGGCAGAAAATCGAACTTGGACTCGAGAGGAAACTCGGTCGAGAGCAATCGCGCCCCAGGCCGCGGGCCGGAGACACGCTCTACCAGTTCAGGTAGGCGGTAGTAGGCCTGCGGACCGAGAACAAGATCAACCTGAGGCGCACGGCGCAGAATCTCCTCTCCTTCCGCCTGGGCAACGCAGCCGGCCACCGCGACTAGCATCCGCCCACCGTCTTGCTCCCTCTCGGCCTTGACTTGCTGGAGGCGACCCAGTTCAGAATAGACTTTTTCGCTCGCCTTCTCACGAATGTGACACGTATTCAAGATGACCAAGTCGGCGCCATGCGGTGCATCAACCGGCACGTAGCCGAGCGGCGCCAGGACATCGGCCATCCGGGCGCTGTCGTAGACGTTCATCTGGCAGCCGTAGGTCTTGATAAAGAGCTTTTTCTTCAATTTCGGATCACCGCCCCTTCGAGGCGGATATGGCGCTCATTTGCCGTGCGGCTCGCGTCAATTCGCGCCGACATTAGCATTGCCGTTCCCGCTCGACAACGTCACGTAGCCATGGTGATCAGTTCGGGCGACTTCGCCGGGACCGGCTCCGAAGGTCCTTGCGCATGCCCGGTGAGCGCCGCTGCGAGACCACGAGCTACGATTTGATAACAGTGGTCGCTCAGCGACTTGCGCGAGGGAAACTGCGCGATCGTCACGGGCGGATGAAATTCAACGACCACCGTCACCTGACCCAACCCGGCCGCCTGCCATGCGTGGCCCAAGAGATCCATGTCGCCATACCAAGCGTAAAGGGGACGCAGATAGCGACCCATGGGCATGCCGTCAAGCAGCGCGTAGGCGATGGAGACGGGTTGCACCATCAACGGGCGACCGTGCGGCTGGTACTCCGCGACGGAGAACAGGGCACTCTTGAACGGCAGGATCCTGTTACCGTCACCGCTGGTGCCCTCGGGAAAGAGTATCAAGTTATCTCCAGCTTGCAGGCGATGCTGCATCTCGTCGCGCTGCGCCGACGCTTGTGCGGACCGACGCTCGACGAAGATCGAACGTTGTAACGCCGCCAGCCAGCCAAACATCGGCCAAGTGGCTATCTCAGCCTTGGCGATGAAAGATCCCTTTATGAGGGATCCAAGCACCGCGATATCGAAATAGGACACGTGGTTAGCGGCGTAGAGTGTCGGT
>JBOHKJ010000043.1:0-3396 GCA_050728975.1 Kiloniellales bacterium
TGGTCGTAGCGGATCAAAGGCCAGATCATCCAGCCCTTGTCGTCGATCAGCTTCTGGACATAGGGGTCCTTGTATTCTGTCGCGGTCTCGAAGGTCCCTCCGAACGCGGTCTCAGGGTAGTCCTTGAAGACCGGTGCGTAGAAGGCGCCGTCGTAGTAGGCCAGAAGCGGCTTGTCGTTGGCGACGAGCTCGGCAAACAGGCTGATCGCGAACAGCACGAGGAAAATCCACAGCGACCAGAAGCCGCGCCGGTTGGCGCGGAAATTGTGCAGGCGCCGGGCGGTCAGTGGCGTGATCGGAAGCCCGAGGAAGGTCGGCCGATTCGCGGCTGGGAGGGATGCGGCCGCCATGAGCCTCAGGCCTCCCGTCGCTCGAAGTCGATGCGCGGATCGACCACGGTATAGGTGAGATCGCCCACCAGGTTCATCAGCAGACCCAGCAGCGAGAAGAAATAGAGCGTCCCGAACATGATCGGATAATCGCGTCCGATTGCAGCTTCGAAGCCCAGCAGACCGAGGCCGTCGAGCGAGAAGATCACTTCGATCAGCAGCGACCCGGTGAAGACGATTGAGATGAATGCAGTAGGAAAGCCGGCGATCACGACCAGCATGGCGTTGCGAAACACGTGTCCATAAAGCACACGCCGCTCGCTCAGGCCTTTGGCGCGCGCGGTCAGCACATATTGCTGGTTGATTTGGTCGAGGAAGGAATTCTTGGTCAGCATCGTCAGCGTGGCGAAGGCGCCGACCACGAGCGCGACCAGCGGCAGAGTCATGTGCCAGAAATAGTCGAGGATCTTGGCCGGCCAGGAGAGCTCGTCCCAGTTGGGAGAGACCAAGCCGTTGAGCGGAAACCACTGAAGGTAGCGTCCGCCGGCGAAGACGACGATCAACAGAACCGCGAAGAGAAACGAGGGGATGGCATAGCCGACGATGATGGCGCCGCTCGACCAGACGTCGAAAGGCGTGCCGTCGCGGCGCGCCTTGGCGATGCCGAGCGGGATGCAAACCAGGTATGTGATGAGCGTCGTCCAGAGGCCGAGCGAGATCGAGACCGGCATCTTTTCGATCACCAGCTCGACCACGTCGCGGCCACGAAAGAAGCTCTCGCCGAAATCAAAGAGGAGGTAGCTCTTCATCATCAGGACGAATCGCTCGTGGGCCGGCTTGTCGAGGCCGAATTGGCGCTCGAGTTCGGCAATGAATTTGGGGTCGAGCCCTTGCGCGCCGCGATACTTGCTGCCGCCGCTCTCGCCGCCCTGGTTTCGCAGGGTCGTCGGCGCGAGGTCGCCGGTGTCGCGCGAGACGCGGCTGGTGGCTTCGACACCCTGGCCGGTCAGCTCGCCGATGATCTGCTCTACCGGTCCTCCGGGCAGCACCTGGACCACCGCGAAGTTGATGACCATGATTCCGAACAAGGTCGGAACGATCAGCAGCACCCGGCGGGCGATATAGGCCAGCATCTAGTCGGTTTCCGTCGACAAATTGCGCTTGCGCTCGGCGACGCTTCGGTCCTTCGCCTCGTCGATCCACCAGTAGGTGGTGCTCGGTCCCTGCAGCGGCGTGGTTTCGGACCGCCCGAACTTGTCCCAATAGGCGATGCGATCGTAGGGCGCGATCAGCTGTGGAATGACGTAGTGGCCCCACAGCAGGACCCTGTCGAGCGCCCGGGTGCGCTGGACCAGGCTTTCGCGGGTCGGCGCCTGGATCACCAGCTCGATCAGCTCGTCGACGACCGGGTCCTTGATTCCTGCGATGTTGCGGCTGCCCGGCTCGTCGGCTGCCGCCGAGCCCCAGTACTCGCGCTGCTCGTTGCCGGGAGAGAGCGACTGGGCGTTGTTGAAGATCAACATGTCGAAGTCACGGCTGCGCACACGATTGATGTATTGCGAGGTGTCGACCAGCCGCGGCCGCACCCGGATTCCGAGTCGCGCCAGATTATGAAAGAAAGGCAATAGCACGCGCTCCTGCCCTTGATCGACGTAGAGGAACTCGAAGCTGAAAGGCTGGCCAGTCTCGGCGTTCACCAGCCTCATGTCGCGCACCACCCAGCCGGCCTCCGCAAGGATCTCGACGGCCTTGGTCAGATTCTCGCGCGGCCAGCCGGAACCGTCGGTCTTGGGCGCGTGGTACTCCTGGGTGAAAACCTCGTCGGGAATGCGGCCGCGAAAGTGCTCCAGGATCTCCAGCTCCTCGCCCTGGGGCAAGCCGCTGGAGGCCAGCTCGGTCGGCGCGAAGAAGCTCTCCGGCTGCGCATACTGGCCGTAGTAGATGGTCTTGTTGGTCCACTGGAAGTCGAAGGCGTAGGCCAGCGCGCGCCGCACCCGGCGGTCTTTGAAGATCTGGCGGCGCGTGTTCATGTAGAAGGCCTGCATACCGCCGCTCGATTGGTTGAGGAAGCGTTCCTTGATCAGCAGGCCCTGCTCGACCGCCTCGACGTCGTAGGCGGTCGCCCACTCTTTGGCGGAATTCTCCAAGAAGAAGTCGACCTGCCCGGCGATCAGGGCCTGGCGCTCGATCGTGCGGTCGCGGAAATACTCGTAGCGAACGATGTCGTAGTTGTTCTGTCCGACACGCACCGGAATGTCGGCGCCCCAGTAGTCTTTCACCCGCTCCAACTCGACGTAGCGGCCGACCTCGAACGATTTGACGCGGTAGGGCCCGCTGCCGAGCGGCGGCTCGAGCGTCACCGCGGCGAAATCGCGCCCCTCCCAATAGTGCTTGGGCAGGATCGGCATTTGGCCGACGATCAGCGGCAGCTCGCGGTTCTCCTTCTCGCCGAAGACGAACTTCACCGTGTGCTCGTCGAGACGCTGCACGTCGCTGACGCTGCCATAATAGAAGCGGTAGAGCGGCGCGCCCTCGGTCGTCAGCGTGTGGAAAGAGAAGATCACGTCGTCGGCGGTGATCGGCTGGCCGTCATGCCAGCGCGCCTCGGGCCGCAGATGGAAGATGACCCAGGAGCGATCCGCCGGCAGTTCGATCGACTCGGCCAGCAGGCCGTATTCGGTGAATGGCTCGTCGGCGCTCGATGTCAGCAGCGTCTCCACGGCGGACGCGCCAGCCGCCGCATCCCCTTTGGTGATGAAGGGATTGAAGCTGTCGAAGCTGCCGCTCGCCGAAAGCCGCAGCGTGCCGCCCTTGGGCGCATTCGGGTTGACGTAGTCGAAATGCTCGAAGTCGGGGCCGTATTTCGGCTCGCCATGCATGGCGATGCCGTGGACCCTGACGACCTCTCCGGCGGCTTGGCCAAAGGCCGGCAGAGCGGGCGCCGCAAACAAGGCCAGGAACAGAAGCGCTGCCGCGAATCGGCGCATGGAGCCTAGCGAACGGCAGGGCGCCTGGCTTGTAAAGGGCTTTTCGCGCAGCTGGGCGCAAGCTTGCGAAAGCTTGTCAC
>JBOHKJ010000044.1:0-14756 GCA_050728975.1 Kiloniellales bacterium
CCGGTCGCTTGATCCGCTTGCCGAGCCCGTCCGGCGGCCACGAGCTGATCGTGGCGCCGCTCGCCGCGGCTGGCGTTGCCATGGCGAGCGCCCAGGACTTTCCGCAGCTCCGCTTGCTGGAAACCTATCAAGGCGCGGTGGTGCAGCCGCTCGCCGATGGCGTCCTGGCGCGTGTCGTTGCCGACGAGTTGCTGGTCGGCACGGCCGAGGGACTCTATGCCACCGCGCCGGCGGTGAGCGACGTCGCGACGCAGGCTCCGGCCGAGGTGGGAAGGGTCATGGGGCCCCGGCTGCTCGATCTCGCTGCCTGGCGGCAGGGCGGCCCGGAGGATTTCCTCTCGAACAAGCAGCGCCTGCATCGACAGGTCGCGGCCGCGGCGCCCGAGGAACGTCCCTTCGCGCGGCTCGCTCTTGCCCGCTTCCTCTTCGCCCATGGCCTCGCCGCCGAGACGCTCGGCACGGTCCGATTGGTATCCGCCGACGATCCGCGCATGGCGGAGGACCCCGAGCTTCGGCTCATCGCCGGCGCGAGTCAGGTTCTGCTGGAAGACTATGCCGAAGCGCGGGAGGCGCTTGCCTCTCCGGCGCTCGCCGCGGATCCCGATGCCGCGCTATGGCAGGCTGCTCTCGCTGCCGCGGGGCAATCCTGGTCGGCAGCGGCCGCCGGCTTCGCCGGCAAAGACGCGCTGATCGCCGACTATCCGCCGAGCGTGCGCAACGAGCTGCGCCTGCTGGCGGCAGAAGCCCGTCTCGCTATCGCCGACAGCGGCACCGCCAGCCAGTTGCTCGACGCGGTGCGTGCCGACCGGCCGAATTCTGTGGCGCAAGCGCGAATCGCGTTCCTCGAGGGCAAGCGGTTGCTGCTCGACGGCGACGTCGCGGCGGCGAGCGCGATCTGGCGCGACCTCGCCTACGGCCGTCCCGGGCCCTCCAGCGCGCGGGCGCGGCTCGCCCTGGTCGAGCAGGGGCTGGCCGATGCCACCATGACGCCCGAGCAGGCGATCGCAGAGCTCGAGCACCTGCGCTTCGCCTGGCGTGGCGACGCCTTCGAGTTCGCCTTGCTGCAGCGCCTGGGCGAGCTCTATCTCCAAATCGGCGAGCCGCGTGCCGGCCTGCGCACGCTGCGCGAGGCGGCCAGCAATTTTCCTGAGTCGGCGCGTAGCGAAGCGGTTGCCGCACGCATGAGCGAAGTGTTCCGCGACCTCTTCCTCGGCGAGCCGGCCGACGGCGTGCCGGCCCTGCGCGCGCTCGCCATCTACGAGGAATTCAAGGAGCTGACTCCGGTCGGCACCGAGGGCGACCGGGTGATCGCCAATCTCGCCGACCGTCTGGTCGCGGTCGATCTGCTGAACCGTGCCGGCAAGCTGCTGGAAAGCCAGCTGCGCCATCGCCTGACCGGTATCGACAAGGCCCGGGTCGGCGCCCGCCTCGCGGTCATTCGACTGCTCGACCGCGATCCCGCCGCAGCGCTGGAAGCGCTCGCGATCAGCGACGCCAAGGGCCTCGAGGTGCCGCTGCTGCGCGAGCGGCGCCATCTGGAGGCCCAGGCGCTGTCGAGCCTGGGGCGCGACACCGCGGCACTGGCGCTGGTCGCAGGGGAGACCGACGAGCAGGGGCTGCGCCTCAAGGCGGAGATCCTGCGCAAGGCCGGCAAGTGGAGCGACGCGGCCAAAGCGCTGATGGCCGTGGCGCCCTCCTCGCCGCCGGTCGACCGTGGGCTCACGCATCTGGAAAGCCAGACGCTCACCGATCTCGCCGTGGCGCTCACCCTCGGCGGCGAGCGCGCCGCCTTGAAGAAGCTCGACGAGCGCTTCGGCGCCGCCATGGCGGAGACGCCCCAGGCGGCGGCCTTCAAGCTGCTGGCCGGCGATCTCGGCGGCAACGGTGGCCTTTCGATCGCCCAGGAGCTGGTGAAGGTCGACCAGGCCGAGGCTTTTCTGACCAGCTACCGCCAGCGCCTCCAGCAGGCTAACCTGAGCGGCCTGAACTAACGCACGGGCTGTGAGATCGTCTCGGGCGAAGGATCTGCCGGGTTAATATCGGCAGCGATGTCGAGCCTGCCGTAATCCGACCCTTGTGCGGGCGTCCGCCCGCAGGCGGCAGCGTGGCGGGCGGGCCCGCTTTTTCCTCGCGGTCCGCTTGTTGTAGGCTCGGGCGTCTCTCGAACGAGCCCAAGGCCCTCCCATGCTCAAGCTCTACTACGCGCCGCGCAGCCGAGTCTTCCGCGCGCTCTGGATGCTGGAGGAGGTCGGTCAACCCTACGAGCTGGCGCCGGTCGACCTCCAGGCCGGCGAGCAGTACCGGCCGTCGTTCCAGCGCATCAATCCGATGGCGAAGCTGCCGGCGATCGAGCACGACGGGGTGACGATCGCCGAGTCCGGTGCGATCCTGCTCTACCTCGCCGATCGCTTTCCCACTGCCAAGCTGGCCCCGGCGCTCGACGATCCCCGGCGCGGACCGTTCCTCAAGTGGATGTTCTTCGCCGGCAGCTGTCTCGAGCCGGCGCTGATGGAGAAGGCCACCGGACAGAAGCCGGAGCCGACCCGCTCCGGCTGGGGCGACTACGAGCGCACCGAGAAGGTCCTGGCCCAGGGCCTGAAGAAAGGTCCCTGGATCTGCGGTGAAGCCTTCACTGCGGCCGACGTGATCTACGGTTCCAGTATCGAGTTCCTGCTGCAGCTGAAGATGCTGCCCGAGCGGCCCGGCTATCAGGCCTATGTGGCGCGCTGCGTCGCACGCCCGGCTTATCGGAGCGCGCGCGAGATCGAGTCCAAGTCTGCGAGCACGCTCGACGCGGCGAAGGCCGGCCGGTAAGGGCGAGGCGCCGGCACCGCGCCACAGATCGCGTGGTAGTCGAGAATATCGCTCTATCGGTATGAAATATAACGAATAATCATCGCAGATCGGCGGGCTCGACCTGGAGGCTGGCGCTGCCTTCTAGCAGCACTACAGAAGAGCCTCGCCACGCAGAACCGGGACGCAATTGCCGCCGACCGTCGCGCGGATGCCATCGGCCGCGCGCCGTGCGGTAGTGCGGAGCAGGCTGGGGCGGCCCATCTCGACGCCCTGGACGATGTTGTAGCTGGCGCTCTCCGCCTCGGTGAGCGAGAGCAGCAGTGCCGCGAGCGGGGTGGCGGCACTGCCGGTCGCCGGGTCCTCATAGGTGCCCGCGAGCGGCGCGAACATCCGGGCCCGGATTCCTTCCCCGTCGCGCGCGTAGAGATAGAGCGAAAGCCTTCCCTCCAGCGTCGGCCACGCCGTCAGCGCCTGGCGGAACGCGGCGATGTCGGGCAGGGCGTGCGTCAGCGCCGCGCCGGACACCTCGGCGAGAACGAAGGCAACGCCCACAGATACCAACTGCGGCGGATGCGCAGCCGTTACTACGTCCGCGGGCTGCAGTCCGGCGCAGGCCGCTACCGTCTCGGGCGGCAGTTGCAGGCCAAGCGACAGCGGCTGGGGCGCTGCGATGGTGGCACCCAGTAGCGCCCCGGAGCCGTCGCGCTCGACCTTGACCTCCACCAGCCCGGCGATTTCCTCGAACAGCAGCAGACCGTCGCGGTCGCGCCCCTGCTCGGCCAGCACGAATCCGGTGCCCACGTTGGGATGGCCGGCGAAGGGCATCTCGTGGGTGCGGTTGAATATTCGGACGCGTGCCGTATGCGCGGGGTCGTCAGCGGGCAGGACGAAGGTGGTCTCGCTCAAGTTGAGCTCGGCGGCAAGCGACTGCATCGCTTCGTCCGACAAGCCGCGGGCGTCGGGGAAGACCGCGAGCGGATTGCCGCCGAAGCGCCGCTCGGTGAAGACGTCGACCGTGACGAAGCTGTATGCGGTCATAGTGCCCCATTGAGAAGGTTGCGCGGAGGGAGCGACCTTGTAGGCCGCGCCCCAGCTTCCGCGCAATCCGGCAATGCAATAGCCTTGGACCGCATTCGAACAGCGCCCGCGGAGACAACAGCTCAATGAGTATCCTTGCCAAGATTGCCTCGCCGCTCGCCGTGCTGGCGACGCTGCTCACGCTCGCTTGCGGGACGGCCGCTGCCGCCACCCTTGACGCGCTGTATCAGGCAGGGACCATCGTCACCGGCCAGGGGGAGGAGGGCCGGGCCCTCGGCTTCCCGGTCTGTCTCGAGCACGTTCTGGTCAAGGTCTCCGGCGATCCGCGGCTGGCCGGCGACCCGCGCGTCGCGGCGCTCGCCGGCGAGGCCGGCGACTACGTCAGCGACTTCCGTTACCGCGACCGTCTGGCGGGCATTCAGATTCACGACGAGCAGGGCTCGCGCGAGCGCTCCTACGAGCTGACGGTCGATTTCGATCCGGCAAGGATCGACGCCGCCTTGCGTTCCCTCGGGCGCGAGCCCTGGAGCGCGCCACGCCCGCGCCTGGCCCTGTTCCTCGCGGTACGGATCGGCACGGCTTACTACGCGCTCGCCAGCGATGGCGCGCGCGGTCGCGACCAGCGTGACGCGCTCGCGGCGGAATCCGAGCGCTTCGGCCTGCCGCTGGCGTTGCCCAGCGAGGCGGCGCTGGCCGGGGCCGGCCTCGGCGTCGAGCGCCTGCCGGCGGCCGATCTGGCCGCGCTCGACACGGTCGCGAAGACGATCGGCGCCGATCTCGCACTGGCCGGCGAGCTGACCTGGAGCGACGAGGCGCTCGGCTGGATCGCCGACTGGCGTCTCGGCGCCGAGGGCGAAACCCACCGCTGGGGCATCCGCGGCGTCAGCTTCGACGCCGCCTTCCGCAATGCGCTCGGCGGTGCCGCGCAGATCCTCTCCGGCAACGGCCAGCCGAAGTAGCTCCGCCCGCCCGCAGGGCAGGGTTGTGCAAGATCGGGGAAGAAATGCCTCCGGCCTTCGGACTATCCTCGGCCCCCTTTGGCAATCGAGGCGCGGATGAGCGGCAGGCGACTGCGGCATTTCCTGGCTGGCGCGCGCGACACCATCCCGATGATGGTGGGTGCGGCGCCCTTCGGCGTGATCTTCGGCACGCTCGCCGGCGCCGGCCCGCTCGCGCTCTGGCACGGCCAGGCGCTCTCGCTCTTCGTCTTCGCCGGCTCCAGCCAGTTCATCGCGCTCGGCCTGGTGGCGGGCGGGGCCGGCCTGCTGCTGATCTGGCTCACCACCTTCATCGTCAACCTGCGCCACACGCTCTATGCTGCGAACCTGCTCCCGCACGTCGCGCATCTGGCGGCGCCCTGGCGCTGGCTGCTTGGCTTCCTCCTGACCGACGAGACCTTCGCCGTGATGGCCAACCACTATGCGCGCGAGCCCAAGGACCCGCTCGGCGAGTGGTATTTTCTCGGCTCGGGGCTTCCCATGTATCTCAACTGGCAGGCCTGGACCTTCGCCGGCCTGCTGTTCGGCGCGAGCTTCCCGGAGCTCTCCTCCTACGGCCTCGAATTCGCCATGCCGGCCACCTTCATCGCCATTGTGGTGCCGCAGCTCAAGACCAGGCCGCGTCTCGCCGCCGCCCTGGTGGCAGGGCTTGCCGCCTGGCTGCTGCGTGGCCTGCCCTATCAGCTCGGCCTGCTGGCGGCGGTGGTGGCCGGCGTGCTGGTGGGCCTGATGCTGTCGCGCCGCGCGCGGCGTTTGGAGGAGGAGCGGGCATGAGCTACGGCCTGATGATCCTCGGCATGGCCTTGGTTACTTTCGCCGTCAAGGCCGGCCTTTTCATCGTTGGCGACCGCATCGTCTTTCCGCGCCTGCTGCGCGAGGCGCTCGACTTCGTGCCGGTCGCGGTGCTGACCGCGATCGTGGTGCCGATGGTGCTGGCGCCGGCCGGCGGCGGACCGGAGCTGACCTGGCGCAATCCGCATCTGATCGGCGCGCTGACCGCCGTCGCGCTCGCCGCCCTCACCGGGCGCCAGCTCCTGACCATCCTGGTCGCGCTCGTGGTCTTCTTCGCCTGGCAGTTCGGCGTGCTTGCCTGACAAGGCCTCCGCGGAGGTTCCAGCGCTTTCTGAGAGAGTCTATAGAGTTGATTGTTTTTGTAATAATATTCCATGTCGCTAATATGGAAATTAGCAACTCTCGCGACGTCCGTCGAGGCGCCTGCTAGTCTGAACCGCTTGCAACGTCCGGCCGAAGGCGGCGAGGGAGAGGGGCTTGGCGGACTACGATCTCGAAGCCTTTATCGCCGACTGCGGCGCGGCGGCGCTGCGCGCGACAGCGCCCGCCGATGCCGTGCTGGCGATCATGCCGCTGATGGAGCGCCTGGTCGGCGGCGCGCGCGATTTCCTCAAGCCCAAGCATTGTCGCGAGGACTCCGCGCACTACGCCCGCAATGCCATTCATATCGACAAGGCCGGTGGCCTCTCGCTCTACGCGCTGGTCTGGCTGCCGGGCCAGTGGACTCCGGTCCACGACCACGGAAGCTGGGGCGTGGTCGGTGTGATCGAGGGCGCGCTGGAGGAGCGCAACTACATGTCCCTCGACGGCGAGATCCGCGGCGACCGCGGCATCCGCCTGAAGCGCGGCGGCGCGATCCTGCTCGGCGCCGGCTCGATCACCTCCTTCGTGCCGAACCCGGACCACATCCATATGACCGGCGTCTCCAGGGCGCGCCGGCGCACGGTCAGCCTCCATCTTTACGGCCGCAACATGAGCGCCTTCCACATCTACGACGTCGAGGCCGGCACGCGGAGGATGATCGACGTGGCGCACAACGAAAGCTGAGACGGCGCATCAGCTGTTGCGCGGAAGCACCTGGAGCAGGCCGTCGGCGAGCGCGATCGTCGTTCCGAGCGCCGCGCCCTCGCGATTCAGGATCGCGGCGAGCCGCGCCGCGTCCTCAGCGCCGGCCATCGTCGCGCTCAGGCGCCGCATTCTGATCGGCCTCAGCTCGAGGCCGAGCAGATTTCCCTCGGGCAGCGCGAAGCGGGCCAGATAGAGCGCGCCGAGATCGTGCGGAAAGACTCTCGGATCGACCCGGGGCTCGAGCGTTTCGTAGTCGTTGATGAAGTCGCCGCAGCCGTAGAGGATCGCCTTGCCCTTGTAGAGCTCGATCCCTTTGGCGTGATGCGAAGAGTGCCCGTGGATCAGGTCCACGCCCAGCTCGTCGATCAGGGCCTGGGCGAAGCGTCGTTGCTGCGGATGGATCGTGAAGTCGTAGTTGTCGCCCCAGTGGATCGAGACGATCAAGAGATCGCCCGCGCGCTTCACCCCGTCGAGCTGCCGCCGCAGGTCATCGAGCCAGAGCCGTTCGAGCGCGATCCAGTTGACCCCGGGGCGGGCGAGGCCGGCGGCCCAGGCCCGGCGCACCCCGCTCGAGCGGGTGGCGAGCGAAACAAGGACGACGCGGCCCTTGCCCGGAATGTCCAGAATCGCCGGCGCGCAGGCCGCGTCGCGATGCCGTCCGGCGCCGGCGTGGCGGATGCCGGCGCCGTCGAGCGTCGCGATCGTCTCGCGCAAGCCCGCTTCGCCCCAGTCGAGGATATGGTTGTTGGCGAGCGCGCAGAGGTCGATCCTGGCGCGCGTCAGCGTCTCGACGTTGGCGGGGTTCATGCGGAAGTGCATGCGCTTTTCTGGCGCCGGCGCGCCGCCCGCGGCGATCGCGCATTCCAGGTTGACGAGCCGCAGGTCGGGCGAGAGCGCGTCCATGACTGCGAGTGTCTCGCCCCAGATGTAGTCGAAGCCGCGCACCTCAGGCAGTGGACCGTTGGTCCGCGCCGCGCGCTCGAGAAAGAAGCGCGCGTCGTCGAGACCGCGCCAGGTTTCGTACAGACTCGGATCGCCCGGATGGGGCAGGGCCTGGTCGATGCCGCGACCCAGCATCGCGTCGCCGGCGAACAGCACTCGAAGCTCGGCGGAGGAGGGGGCGGGCATCTCGGAGCGTCGCTGCGAGGGGAAGCGCGCTCACCTTAGGGGCCGGCGGGAGGCCGGGTCCAGCCCCGCAAACAGGCGCCGACAGCGGGCCAAAAAAGCCACAACCGGCGATAGGTTCCCGCCGGTAGATTTGCCGAAGGCACGTGCTGTCGGCAATCGTCGGCACGGCCGTTCATCGCCCGACGAGCAGGCGAGGCGGGGGGCCAGGATGAGCGCGCGAAGGCTGTCAGGTCCGCGCCTGCTTAGGAGCCGCCGTCTAGTCATGGCCGCGAGCATCGCGGCCGCAGCCGCGCTCTCGGCGCCTTTTCCTTCCGATGCCGCCTCCTGGGAGCGCGCCCATGCCGACGGTGCCAACAGCGGCTTCGTCGACGTCGTCACCGCTCCGGCCGGCAGCGGCTCGGTAACCGTTCCCGGGCTCGGCAGCTTCGCGCCCGGCGTCGGCCCTGTGATCGCTGGGGACGGAACGCTCTACATCGGCAACGAGCAGGGCAGGCTGTTCGCCTTCAACGCCGATGGCAGCCCGGCGTGGAGCCGCGATCTCCCGAGCGGACAGGCGATCGTTGCGTCGGCGGCGGTCGGCGCCGACGGCGCGATCTATGTGATCGGCGTCTACAAGGCCACGGATCATCGGGTCGATCCGCCGGCGATCCGCTACGCATCGACACTGCACAGGTTCCTTCCCGGCGGCGCCTGGCTCGGCGGCACGCCGTTTCCGGAGCAATACGAGGCCTTCGACGACTTGCGTGGACGCGGCGCCACCAGCGCGCCGCCCAACATCTGGAAGTCCTACGGCGTCGAGGTCGTGATGGTTCCGGCCGTCTACCGGGCGCCCAACGGGCACGACGTGCGCCTCGTCGCTTTTTCGACGAGCGGCGACGTCATCGCCGAAACGCTGGTGACCTATGTCAGCTACGGGCCGGTCGCCGGCGGGTCGGAACTGGGAGATGCGACCTGGCTATGCCTGGTTCCGCCCATCACCCTCGGCTGCGGTGCCACCTGGTTTTTTGACATTCTCGGCTTCGCTGACCCCGCGGGGGGAACGCCCGTAGACTCTGTCCACCGGCTGCTGGTCTCGCGGGCGCCGCTACCCGGCGTCGCCGTTGTCGACGGCACGCCCTGGGTCATCGTGTCCGACCGAGAGCACGCCGTCGTCGGCTATAGCTTCACGCCCGGCGACGGCTTTATCGAGAGATTCCGCGAGAACCATAGAGGGCGCACGTTGCTTTCGCCGCCCACCGTTCTGAAGGACGGGCATAGCATTGTCGGCACGGCCGACGAATCGGGCGGAGCGCTCATATTCGCTCAACCGAGCGTGGTTCCGCATCGAGCCCTACGCCTGGGATCCATCTACGCGGCGCCGACCCGCCTTGCGAACGATCGCTTCGTGGTCGTCAAAGGCGGCGGCGGGTTCGCGGTGCTGAGATATGGGATCGACGGCTATGCGCCGCTCCAGCTCGTCTCGCTCCCCGGCCGGTCGATCGCCTCGGCGGCGGCCTCCCGCAATCATCTCTATATATCCACCGCGAGCGCCTTCTACAGCTATGACGCCAAGACCATGCAGGAAGTCTCCCGGATCGACTGGGTCGGCGGCGGGCTCTCGCCGCCGGCAATCGGGCCGCAAGGTCACGTCTACGCCATCGCCTCCAACATCCTGTTCGTCTTCCCGCCGCCCGAGGAAGGGCCATTGGACGACCACAGACCGCCGGGCGGCGGAGGCGTGGTGGTCGATCCGAATCCGTGAATGAGCAGTGCTACGCGTCGGTCCCTCGCTCGCCGCTACCCGAACATCGCCCGGTCGAGCTCGATGAACATGCGCTCGTAGAGCGTCATGTAGTCGCGGCAGCCGCGCAGAATGTTCGCGGCCGCTTCCGGCCGCAGCGCCAGATACTGGTCGAGGCAGAGCACCACGTCGGCCGAATGGTTGCCCTCGCGCTCGACGTGGGTGGCGACGTAAAGGAACTCCGGCGTGGTTTTTGTCAGGCCGTACTTCGGCGGCTCGAGGAAGGCACGGTGGAAGCCGAAGGCCTCCTCGTAGCCGGTGACCTCCGAAGCGGTGTGCATGCCGAGCGCGTAATCCACCGGTGCCGTCCGGTACCAGGCGCCGACGCTGTCGCCGAGCTGGCGCGAGGATGCGACCGCGATCTCCGGCGCGTTCACCTCTTGCTCGGTGAGGCCGAAATAACGCGCGAAATCCAGCAGCAGCTCGGCATGGGGCTTGGTGCCGCCCAGCCCATACTCGTCGATCGAAGCGGCGAGGATGTGGGCGGCGATCCCGTGGGCGCGGTAGGGCGCCTGCTCGAAGAGCTCGTCGCTCATGCGTACAGCGAGTGCCGGAATCCCCGGCGTGATCAGCCGCACGAAGGCGGTCATGGAGGCGAAGAAGGTTCGCAGCCTGTCCCGCGGCAGCTCCCGCTCGGCGAGATGGCCGTTAAAGCGATTCAGCGCCGCCACGCCGGGATGGCTTGCCGCCTCCTCGAAAATCGCCCGGCCGGCGATCGAATTGCCGCCGCTTGCCTCGCTCGGCTGTGAAACGCCACCCATCGTGCCTGCCCCCGCACGGCCTCGCGCCCTGCAAGCCGCTGCCGGCTAGCTCAACGGCCAGAAGATCGGAATGATCAGGGTCGCCGTACCCCAGTTCAGCAGGTTCAAGGGCACGCCGACCTTGACGAAGTCAAGGAATTTATAGTTCCCGGCACGATAGACAAAGGTATTTGTTTGATAGCCGATCGGCGTGGCGAAGCTGGCGCTGGCGGCGAACATCACCGCGACCGCGAAGGGCCGCGGGTCGACTCCGAGCTGCTGGGCGAGCCCCACCGCGATCGGCGTCAGCAGGATCGCCGCGGCGTTGTTGCTCATGATCTCGGTCAGGAACGACGTCAGGAAATAGACCGCGGAGAGGACCGCGATCGGGCCAAGAGTTCCGACGAGGACCGCGAAATGTTGGACGATCAGGGCGGCGGCACCGGTCCTCTCCATCGCCATACCGAGGGCAAGCATGCCGAATATCAGCATGAGAATGTCCCAGCGGATCGAGTCGTAGGCTTCGTCCGCTTCCACGCAGCCCAAGCCCACGACGGCCGTTGCGGCCATCAAGGCAAGCGCCGCGATGGGCAGGACTTCCAACGCGGCTAGAGCCATCACCAGGACGACCGCGGCGATGGCGATCGGCGCCTTGCCTCTTCTCAGCGGGCGCTCGCTCGGCTGTATGAGGTTGATGAGCTCGCGATAGTCGAACAAGCGCTTCATGCTCTCGGGAGGGCCCTCGAGCAGGAGCGTATCGCCCATCCGGAGACGCACGTCGTCGAAGTTACCGGTCAGGCCCTCGCCCTGCCGATGGAAGGCGAGAACATAGGCGCCATAGAGCCGGCGCAGGTTGAGCTGTGCGACGCGCCTGCCGATGAAGCGCGATTGCGGCCCGACGACGCCTTCCATGATGACGGTCTCTTGGGCGCTGATCGGCTCCAGCGCATGGGCCTCGCGGCCGCCGAAAGCGACGTCGCCGGCTTCGCGAAGGCCGAGCATGTCGCTCATCTTGCTCCGCACCACCAGCCGATCGCCGGCCATGATCTCGACTTCGTCGAGGGTGTAGCTGAACGACCGCTCGGCCCGGATCACGTCGACGACGCGAAACCCGCGCTGCTCGGTGAGACCCGCGTCCTTCAGCCTCTTGCCGATCAGCGGCGATTCCAGCGGCACCAGCACCTCGGCGAGGAACTGCCGATCGGTCGGGCGCGGCAGGAGACTCGCCAGGCTGTCGCGGTCGGGCAGCAGCCAGCGGCCGATCAGCGCCAGATAGACGACACCGATCCCGCCGAGGATGAGGCCGGGCACGGTGATCTCGAACATCCCGAAAGGCGCAAGACCCTGCTGCTGGGCGACGCCGTCGACCAGAATGTTGGTCGAGGTTCCGATCAAGGTCGTCGTTCCGCCGAAGATGCTGGCGAACGACAGTGGGATGAGCAGCTTGGACGAGGGCACATTGACGGTCTGGGCGAGCGCAATGACGACCGGCGTCAGGATGACGACGATAGGCGTATTGTTGATGAAGGCCGACAGGAACATCACGCTGGCCATCATGATACCGAGCGCGACTGTCGGCGACCAGCCGGCCATCTTTGACATGACACGACCCATGCTGTCGATAACGCCGGTGCGCTCGAGCGCGGCGGACAGCACGAACAGGGCGCCCACAGTTATGGGAGCGCTGTTGCTGAAGACGCTGAGGACGTCGGGGGTGTCCAGAATTCCCGTGATAAGAAGCGCGCCGACGGCGCCCAGTGCGACGACATCGGGCGACAGCCGCTCTCGGACGAAGCCGAAGAACACGACCACAACCAGGGTCAGCACGAATGCGATCTGGATCGATTCCCAGGTCATGGTTCCCACCCGAATTCTGTCCCGGCGCAAATGCGCGCTAGATAGCCCCGCGCCAAAGGCGCGCTACATAGACCGTCCGGCCCGCGATATTGATCCTTGTTCCCGAGGTGGCGGCAAGAGGCCAGATTGTGTCCGGCGGAGGCGCGCCATAGCCCATCGAATCGAAGGGTTTAGCAGGCGCGGTCGTGCCCCGGCGACACGGCCGGAAGCGGCTGCGCTCACGCCTCGTATTCGATTTTCATGATTTCGACGGTCTCGGGACCGGCGGGCGTGCGCACTTCGACCTTGTCGCCCTCGTAGGCACGAAGCAGCGCGCGGCCGACCGGCGACACCCAGCTCACCTCGCCCTGCTCGTGGCGAATCTCGTCGACGCCGACGATGCGGACCCTGTGCTCCTGCTTCCTGCTGTCGACATAGGTGACGCTGGCGCCGAAGAAGACCTGCTCGCGGTTTCTCTGCCGCGTCGGGTCCACCACCTCGGCAACCTCGATGCGTTTCACGAGATAGCGCAGGCGGCGGTCGATCTCGCGCAGCCGCTTCTTGCCGTAGATATAATCGCCGTTCTCCGAGCGGTCGCCGTTGCCGGCCGCCCAGGAAACCACCTCGACCACCTTGGGCCGCTCGACGGCGCGGAGCTGTTTCAGCTCCTCCTGCAGGCGCGCTAGGCCCTCGGGCGTGATGTAGTTCTTGAGGCCGGGGGGTAGCGGCTCGGGCGTGTCGACGGTGTCGTCCTCGTCCTCGCCGTCGCTTTCCTTGGTGAAGGCTTTGTTCATGGGCGGCACTCTACTCCACCCGAGCGGCAATCAGAAGCGATCGATCGTCTTCCGCTTCATCGCGGGCCACCGGCCAGAACGTAGGCAACCGCCGACTGGGTGAAGGCGCGCGGATAGACTTTGAAGCTGCCGCTGCCGGGCGTGCAGTTGACGCCGGCGCCGCCGTGCTCGAACCCGAGCTCGAGCGAGCCGCTGAAGGCGATCGCCGGCTCGCCCCGGCTGCCGTCGGACATGCAGGCATCGCTGGCGCAACCGGCGAGGACGCCGGTCTTCATCCCGTCGGTCAGGACCAGCGTGTCGGCGGCGCGCGCCCGCTCTCCGCCGAGCACCGTCGCGACAAGGAAGAGGACCGACAGAAACTAACGGCAACGACTGGGTCCAGTGCGCATACTTACCACCTGTCCGGTCGTTTCGACACGATTGTCATGGCTGATCCGATACGCGAGTGCGCGCGAACGACCATTCGACCGTGATCTGATCGGGTGCATCGGGCCAGTGGCCGTCGTAGGAGAGCGTGAAGCCGCCGTGCACCTCCGACTGCTCCGGATGATCGAGACGCCCGACCAGGTAGGTGAAGTGCAGCATCCACGGGGGAACGTGTTCGAGGAACTCGTGGTCCGGGTCGGAGACCACCGGCGGCAAGGTGCCGCCGCGCCGGATGCCGTCGTAGAGCGCGCGCGCTCGCGCGTAGGTGTCTTGGGAGAACCCCAGGTCCAGGAAGTACCAGCCGGGCCCGGACCCGCTGTGCATGCGTGTCAGCACGTCCTGGTAATACGGCAAGAATCCATCGAAATAGGTCGCGAACGAATGCGGCGGCTGGTGGGACGCGATCAGCGGTGCATCGAGCGAAACGATGTTGCCCGTCAGGTACCTGTTGCCGGCGAAGTCTTCGCCCGTCAGCCGCCCGCGCGCGACGCCGAGCATGGTCAGGCTTCTGTAGTCGTCGGCGTCCCACTCGATCTCATAGGCCTGGTCGGCATGGATCTCGTAGTCGAGCTGCTGCGGCTCCAACTTCTTGAAGGGGGAAGTCCCGTGCATCACCTCAAACAGCTTGACTCGGTACTCGGCCCGCCAACGATGATGGCCGCTGCCACTGTTGCCGAGGTTGCCGTTGTACTCGTTCTCAACCCTGATCGTGCCGTCCCACGCGTAGATCGGCCTGGCCTCCGCCGCATCCCCCGCTGCATCGGAGCCCGTCGGCGGCGCCGCCTGCCCTTGTCCTTCCCCCGATGTCAGCGGGGTCAGCCAGATCCAGGTGACCAGCTTGCGCGGGTGAACGGCGCTGGCGGTCACGACATTGGTCGCGTCGATCGACATCAGCGGTCCCGGATGGACCGAACCGTCGCGGAGATGTACCTCGTCGCGCGTGCCGTCCTGCGGTGCCGGCGGCGGCAGTTCGGCGTCGAGGCCGATGTAATAGATCGACGCCCGCGGAATGGCGGCGCCCTCGAACGTGCAGGCCCCGCCGGAGCACCCTTCGAGCGTTCCGTTCTTCATATCGTTCGTGAGGATCAGCGTATCGTCGGCGCCAGCGGAGACCGAGAGGAAGCTCATCGCAATAAGGAAGAGGATCGGCAGGAGCCAGCGGAATTGTCTGGGTCGAGCGCGCATGCTTGCCACCTGCCCCGCCGATCTGGTTTTCATGGCTGATCTTCCCCACGCCAAGTAAACGGCTGGGTCTGAAGGACGAGGGTGCCGCCCGGCGGTGGGTCGGCGGCAAGGGCGAGCGAGCCGGTGGAGAGCGACAGCGCCCCTGCGAGCGCCAGTGCTTGCAGTAAGCGGCGCA